>JBBPZK010000144.1:0-3654 GCA_038199155.1 Rubrobacterales bacterium
ATGAGCGCTACTGTTGCGATAAAGGACCCCAAAAGCGAGAAGACTTCTTCCGGAGCGCCGGAGATCATGAGCCAGTACCTGGCGCGCGCCGGGCGCCACGCCCTTCTAGGCCGGGCGGAAGAGTTGGCTCTCGCGAGACGAGCCCGTTCCGGCGACGAAGGCGCGCGCCGAAAACTTATCGAGAAGAACCTCAGGTTGGTAGTCTCGGTGGCGAAAAAGTATAGGGGTGCTTCGCCGGGGCTTTCACTGGAAGACCTGGTTCAGGAGGGCAACCTGGGGCTCATCAAGGCGGTGGATAGGTTCGACCCGGAGAGAGGATATCGTTTCTCGACTTATGCCACGCATTGGGTCCGTCAGGCCGTCGGACGGGCGGTTGCGAACAAGGGTAGGATCATCCGGGTGCCGGTCCACCAGGGAGAGAAAATCCGTGAAGCTCGCGGCGTTCGCAACGACCTACTCGCGACCCTGGGGCGGGAGCCGACAGAGGACGAGATAGCCAAGATGCTCGGGTGGACTCCCGAAGAGGTTCACCTGACGATGACTTCCACGGCGGACGCAACGAGCCTCGACCGACCACTCTTGGCGGGAGATGGAACGGTGCTGGTCGGTGACTTCGTGGTGGATGAGATGTCCTCAGAGGCTACGGAGAACGTCGTGAGGGACCTGGAGATCTCGCACTTGAAAGCAATTGTGGAGACGCTGCCGGAACGTTGCCGTCAAGTTGTAATCAGGCGCTACGGCCTCGACGGTCGGGAACCGGCCACCCTCGCGGAGATCGGAGGAGAACTCGGGGTCACCAAAGAGCGCGTCCGCCAACTCCAGCACGAGGCTGAAAGGCGACTCAAATACGGAATCAGGAAATCTCAGCGCGACGCGGTAGCCTGACAGCAAACGCAGCTCCTTCGTAGATTTTTTCGGGCAAATTTATCATGCAACTTCGGATGCCTCTCTTCCGATAGGAGCATAGAGATCAGAGCAGAGATGCTCGGAGTGAAGTCTCCATCCTGGGGACAAGCGGTACTTTCAGCTGCGGAGATTCCTACGTTCAGCAGGCAAACTTTAGCGGTGACGGAACTTGTCAACTACTCCCGGATGCAGTCTTCGTCACGAATTCCTGGCCCCTGTGCGGAGCCTCTGGAAGGTCACGCCGCGCCGGTTCCCGCTATCTGCGAGAATGCCAGTGTTTGTTACTGTGGATGAAAGGAGAGAGCCGTGGACGGAGCGGAGATGAGGTTGGGAAGGTTGTTCGATAAGGAGAGCGGCCGCTCGTTTATCGCCGCCTTCGATCACGGCCTGACCACGAAGGTACCAACGGAGTCGGGTACTCCCCTACAAGTGGTCGAGAGGATAGTCTCCTCCTGTGAGCCTGACGGAGTCCTGATCTCCCCCGGCACCCTGAACCGTACCGCCCATCTGTTCGCCTTTCGAGGAGCTCCTGTCCCACTCCTGCGGGCGGATATCATCCTCAACGACGAACGCGTCAAGGACCTCGGAGAGCAACACCGCGTTCTGTGCTCACCGACCGACGCTGCTGCCCTCGGAGCCGGTGGAATAGTGATGTTCCTGATCCTCGGGGTCGAAACCGGCCAGATGTTCGCCGACAACACCAAAGCTATCGCGAACGCCGCCGGAGAGGCCCACCGCCTCGGGCTGCCCTTGATCGTCGAGACTGTGTTGTGGGGCTCCAGGATAACCGACCGGCGCGACCCGGACATGCTCGCCTTCGGGTGCAGGATGGCCGCCGAGCTAGGGGCGGACGCCATAAAGACCGAGTACACAGGAGACCCGGAGACGATGGCCCCGGTAATAGAAGGCTGCGGAGTGCCGGTCCTGACTTTAGGAGGACCGAAAGGCGACTCTGAGGAAGAGCTTATACAGATGACCCGTGAAGCGATGGACGCCGGAGCAAAGGGAATAGTCTACGGGCGAAACATCTGGCAAGCGGACGATCCGGCGCGCATCTCCGCCTCTATCCGGGAAGTCGTGCACGGAATTCCCACCAGGAACTAAGATAGAGCTTTGGTAAGCCGGGCGAGACTTTCGACAAACTCGGGTGAAACCGGTCGCGTTTCCGGCCCATCCCGGCGCAGTCTAGTGTATCTCTCGGAGGACTTCGAGGAAAGCGCGGGCCGCGCGGGACATTAGTTCTTTTGGGGGACGCAACAGGGAGAGTGGGCGGGTCATGCCGGGCGTGTTTATGGTAGTCGCGGCCAGGAAACCGGCGCGGACTTCCCTCTCGACCACGAGCCGCGAGAGGAAAGCGGCGCCAAGCTTTTCCGCGACGGCTTCCTTAATTGCCTCGCTGCCGACGAGTTCTAGGACTCTATTGAGACGGACGCCTTCGAGGGCGCGTTCGGTGACTTCGCGGGTGCCGCTACCAGCCTCGCGCCAGACCACCGCGAGCCCGTCGAGCGCTTCTGGCTCGCAGCGTTCACCGGCCAGTGGGTGATCCGGCAAGGTAATGAGACAGACTTCGTCGTGACGGACGACCTCCCACTCTATGCCTAACGGCAGACGGTCCACCGGCCCTTCCACCAGCGCCACGTCGGCCCCGCCGCTCCCGAGTCGCTCCAATACCTCGGCGGTGTTGCCAACGAACTGCTCCACACCCAGCCCTGCGTGAGCCCTTCTGTAACGCGCCAGAACTCCTGGCAGCAGATAGGAAGCAATGGTCGTGCTGGCCGCGACCCGCACGGAACCTGTCTCGAGTCCCCGCAACCCCGCCGCCAACTCCTGCGCCCCCTCACACGCCCTCACGACAGCACGTGCGTGCGGCAACAACTCTTCCCCCGCCGGGGTTAGTTTCATCCCGGACCTCTGGCGCACGAACAAAGGTTCGCCAACCGCGACCGACAACCGTCGCATCTGGTTGCTCACAGCCGGCTGCGTAAGGTTCATGGCAGCCGCAGCCAGACTAAAGCTTCCCACTTCAGCCACCCTGGAGAAAGTGATCAACTGCTCAGGATCCAAACGCACCAAGTTATATTACCAAAACTTATATTGTTTATTCTGAACTGCTATTTGATTTATATCCGACTATCGATTACTTTCTTGTTGGCATTCGGAAACGTATTATTGAGTAGATAACGCGAGGGAGGCGGAGCGTGAAGCTCTTCGACAAACACACGGCTACTATCGTTCACGAGGATGAGCCCTTCAATTCGGAGCCGCCTCTGGGGTTGTTGAGACGGGATTTCCTGACGCCGGAGGATCTCTTCTACTCTCGTAACCACGCTCCCGTCGTACCCGAGGTCGTTCCGGAAAGCTACCGGCTCGCGGTTACGGGACTGGTCGGAGAGACCCTGGATCTCTCGTTGGACGACTTGTGTAGTTTCGATAAAAGTGAGGTCACGGCGGTCTTGCAGTGCGCCGGCAACCGACGGGACGAGCTGATGGAAGTCACGGAGATACCGGGTGAGACGCCCTGGAGAGCCGGGGCGGTCGGCAACGCGCGCTGGACCGGTACGCCGTTGCGGGAAGTGTTGCTGGCGGCGGGAGTTGGGGAGGAAGCCCGGCACGTAGCCTTTACCGGGCTCGATGAGGTAGAAGGAGAAGATGGCTGGTTCGACTACGGTGGTTCCATCCCGATAGAGAAAGCCCTGAGCCCGGAGGTGATGCTGGCATACGAGATGAACGGTGAGCCGCTCTCCCCCG
>JBBPZK010000145.1:0-5567 GCA_038199155.1 Rubrobacterales bacterium
GTGGACGTACGTCGTCGAGACTCCGTCGGATGTCTACCTGCCGAGTGGCCGCTGGCCGCGGTAATCGTCACTCTTTACGGTGTCACATTCGGCCCAAAAGGTCAGACTTCTTGGCCTCGAATTCTTCATCGCTTAGAAGCCCGCTATCTCTAAGCCCCGCGAGTTGGCGGATCTGCTCGGGTATCGTGGCATTGGGGTCCGCCTTTGGAGCCGGAAGCTCTTGCCGCGCATCCTCCTGTACAGTGTACTTGGCGCTTGGCCCGGCCAAGCCAGGAAGGGAGTCTCGCCACTTGCGAAGATGCCTGTAGCCAGTGTCACTTTCCCCTCCTATTTGAGCCCTACAATGCGCTCCCTCGGGGATTACGGTCAATGTACAACGAACCTGGCGACCGGCCAGAGCGAAGTACAACACACCCGGAACGATGCCGAGCAGCAAGAGGAGGCAGCCTATGTCGCCACTTGGCCTTTTCCGATTGGAGAAGGTCAACGATGCGTCGCTCCTGGACTCGATGGTGAAACCCTTACGTGTCATGTATGAAGAGGCGCTGTTCAAGGCTTCTTGCGCATCAAGAGGGATCAGCGGTCCCCTCTCGCGAGTAGCGCTTCGTTCGAGGCGCGCGCGATCCTGATTGACGCGTCTTTGCTCCTTGCGGACGGCTCGCACTCTCGCTTTTTCGACACGCTCCTCCTCCCTGTCGGCCTGTATTCTTTGTACCTCTTCGGGCGTAACGTATTCTCTAAGTGCCCAGCCCCAGAGGCCGGGGACACGAACCATACCCGAAGTATCATTGACCTGGCCCGCAGACGGGGGCACAGTAGTAGAACTTTCGGGCCGCCGTCGAATGATGAGATAGACTCCGTAGCCAATGATGAACACGACCAGCGTTATCACCAAGCCGCCGACGAAATTAGTAATCAAGACGAGGAGCAAGACGCTCACGATTAAAGCCGAGCTGGATACCTTCAGCGCCAATGTCCATCTGAGCTTAGGGCGCTCGCGCAGCGTTCTCTCGAAAACGCCAGCTAGGGTCACTACGGTTGCGAGTGACGACAAAATGAAAATAATGTTCAGGAAAGTTGTCATGGTCCAATTCCTTTTCCGGCAATCCTTCCGGCATGTTGTCGGATCAGAGGAGCAGAGTCTTTAGCTTCAGCGGCGGGAATTCCCCGCCTAGCCTTGCTAGGGCCGGAATGGTCCAAGCTCTCGCCTGCGGAGAGGATTCCTCTACAGGTGGGGAACGTCATGGGCCAGCCGCCTCGCTGAAACAGGAAGCCTCGTCGTTTAAGGTGGGGTAGTTCACGCGCCTCCGAGCAGCTTGAGTGTTGCGCCGGTGAACATCGTGACTCCATAAGTCAGGGCGCTCTCGTCTATGTCGAAGCGGGGATGATGGTGCGGGTAGGTGATCCCACGCTCCTCGTTGCCGGCCCCAACCAGGAAAAAGCAGCCCGGAGCCTTCTGCTGCAGCGCCGAGAAGTCCTCGCCGCCCATCGTCGGGCGCATCATCTCCAGGGACTCCTCGCCGACGACTTCCCGAACCGTCTCTTCGATGGCGCGGGTTATTTCTTCGTCGTTGATGACGGGCCGGTATCCTCGCTGGTACTCGAACTCGTAGTCGGCGCCGTGGGCGGAGGTGATCCCGCCGATGATGCGCTCCATAAGCTCCGGAACCCGTTCCCTGAGAGCGGCGTCGAAACTACGAACCGTTCCCTCCATCTCGACTACTCCGGGGATGACGTTGTGGGTGTTGCCGCCGATAAACTTCGTGACGGAGAGGACCAAGTTATCTATCGGGTTCACGTTGCGTGAGACGATGTGTTGGAGGTTGGTGACGACCTGCGAGCCGATTGCGATCGCGTCAACCGTCTGGTGCGGGTTGGCCGCGTGGCCGCCGCTTCCCTTTATGTTGATCTTGAAAGTATCCGGGGAGGCCATCATCGGGCCGTAGATTATCCCGATCTTCCCTACCGGGAGCCCGGCCCACAGGTGGATCCCGATCACCGCGTCCACGTCGTCCATAACCCCGGCTCCGACCATCTCCTCCGCCCCGCCCGGAAAAAGTTCCTCGGCGTGCTGGAAGAGGAAGCGGACCTCGCCCTGGATCCGACCCTTCATACCCGATAGCACTTTCGCCGCCCCGAGCAGCATCGCGGTATGCCCATCGTGGCCGCAGGCATGCATGACACCGGGGTTCTGCGAAGCAAACTCCAGGTCGTTCTCCTCGGTTATCGGCAGAGCATCCATATCCGCCCGAACCGCGAGCGTGCGTCCCGGAGCATCTCCAACCAGCCGCGCGACCACGCTGGTCGGCGTCGGACACGAGAGCTCCAGGTTGCCGAAAGCCTCAAGGGTCTCGTAAACGAACCGCGAAGTCTCCTCTTCGTGAAACGAAAGCTCCGGGTTTCGGTGGAGATAACGTCTCCAGCCTACGACCTCTTCCACGATGCTGTCGAGAGTAGCTTGCTGCATGGATCTCCTCTCAGAAGTAAACATTGGGCGGACTATATCTGACCAATAAGGGAAGCTTTGTTCTACAGCCTCCGCCGTACTGCGGAATACCTTAGACCATGAAAGGCTACGGGGCAAATCCACGGTCGCGGAGGCTTGCTAAACTACGGTCAGGGTCGGCTGGCTGAGGGTAAAGGTGGGATCATGGAGAGAACATCCGGCACGAAAATTCTGGCGGTTGACGTGGGCACCTCTTCGGTGCGGGCCGCGCTGCACGACAGCGCCGGAGACCCCGTGCCGGGGACGGAGACGAAGCTCGACTACGAAATCTACTACACCGCCGACGGCGGGGCGGTGAAAGATGGCGAGGAACTGTTGGAACTCGTGGCCCGAGCCATAGACAAGACGCTCTCTCAGGCAGCCGGAGACATTGGCGGTCTCCGTGGGGTCGCCTTCAGCACGTTCTGGCACGCCGTCCTCGGCCTCGACCAGGACCATAAGCCAACCACCCCGGTCCTCACCTGGGCCGACCGCCGGGCCGCCGCCGCGGCTAGGGAGTTGCGAGAGAGCATGGACGAACAGGCCGTACACAGCAGGACGGGGTGCGTGCTCCATTCCAGCTACCTGCCGGCGAAACTGCTGTGGCTCTCCGGCGACAACCCCGAAGCTTTCGAGAAGTCCGCCTCCTGGGTCTCGCCCGGCGAATACATCCACGGCGAGTTCTTCGGGTTCGACGGCGTGGCGGTCGGAACATCCATGGCCTCGGCGACGGGGCTCTTCGACCAGAACGGCAAGAGTTGGGACGATAAGGTACTGGAAGCCTTGCCTATCGAGAAAGCACAGCTCTCCCCCATCTCGGATGAACCGTTGCGGGGGTTGCGGAAAGAATGGGCCGAGCGGTGGCCGGCCCTTAAAGACGTGCCGTGGTTTCCGGCGGCCGGGGACGGCGCCTGCTCCAACGTCGGGTGCGGAGCTACTAGGCGAGAGCAACTGGCGCTCATGGTCGGCACCAGCGGCGCGTTGCGCTCGCTGTGGAGAGCAGATTCGGTGGAGATTCCAGACGGTCCCTGGTGCTATCGGGCGGACGGTGAGAGGTTCGTCATGGGAGGGGCGCTTTCCAACGGCGGCAACCTCGTTGAGTGGCTCCAGGACACACTGCGCCTCCCGGACCTGGAAAGTGCGGAAGCAATGCTCGACCGGATGGAGCCGGATGCTCACGGCCTCACTTTCCTGCCGCTGCTGGCCGGGGAGCGCGGGCCGAGTTGGGCGGACCGGGCGAACGGGACGATCGTGGGCCTCTCGATGAGTACGACGCCGGTTGAGATCCTGCGCGCCGCGATGGAGTCGGTGGCGCTTCGTTTCGCGCTTATCGCCCGCACGCTGGAGGAAGCTTCGCCGGGCAAAAAAGAGGTGATCGCCACCGGCGGCGGTCTTCTCGGGTCTCCGGCGTGGACCCGTATCATGGCTGATTGTCTCGGCAGGCCCGTAACCCTCTCCGGGGTGGAGGAAGCTTCCAGCCGGGGGGCGGCTTTGCTGGCGCTGGATGCTTTGGGCGAGTTGGAGATCGAAGCCGTGGAAGCGCCGCTCGGCGAGACTTACTCCCCAAATGAAGCCCGGCACGAGGTTTATCAGGAGGCCCTGGAGCGTCAGAGACGCGTCTACGACGCAGTACTGGGCGCTACCGAAGAGCGATAGCGCCTAACCAAGTCTCTATTATCTTTCGTTCAGAGGGATGTAGTCGGCGTCGCGGGCGCCGGTGTAGATCTGTCGGGGACGTGCGATCCTCAGCTCCGGGTCCTGGCGCATCTCGTTCCACTGGGCGATCCAACCGGACGTGCGCCCGAGCGCGAACATCACGGTGAACGCCTCGGTCGGGATGCCCATCGCCTCGTAGATGAGACCGGAGTAGAAGTCCACGTTCGGATAGAGCTTGCGGTCGGTGAAGTAGTCGTCGTCCATCGCCCGCTTTTCTAGCTCCAGCGCGATATCCAGCAGCGGGCTATTCTGCTTGCACGTGGCCTCAAGAACCTCGTCCACGTGGTCTTTGATGAGCCGGGCGCGCGGATCGTAGTTCTTGTAGACGCGATGCCCGAAACCGTACAGAAGCTCCTCTTTCTGCTTGACGCCTTCGAGGAAGTCGGGGATGTTGTCCTTGGATCCTATACGCTCTAGCATCCGCAGGACGTTCACGTTCGCCCCGCCGTGCAGCGGCCCGTATAGCCCGGCGACCCCGGCGGCGACCGCCGAGTACGGGTCCACCCGAGAAGACCCGACGACCCGAACCGCGGCCGCCGAGCAGTTCTGCTCGTGGTCGGCGTGAAGGATGAGAAGGGTGTCGAGCGCTTTCTCCAGGCGTGGGTCTGGCTCATATTTGGGCTCGGCCATCTTGAAGAGCATCGAGAGAAAGTTGCCGGCGTAGGAGAGGTCGTTGTCCGGGTAGACGTAGGGCAGGCCGAGGCTGTGCCGGTAGGCGTAAGCGGCCAGGGTTGGGATCTTGGCGATCATACGAACCGTGGAGAGGTAGCGCTGGTCCTCATTGTCTATGTTCTTCGCCTCGGGATAGAAGGTGGAGAGCGCCCCGACGCTCGCCAGCAGTATCCCCATCGGGTGCGCGTCGTGCCGGAAGCCGTTCATGAACTCTTTTATGTTCTCGTGAACGTAGGTGTGATGCGTGATGTCGTGGGTCCAACTCTCGAGCTCGCTCTTGGTCGGCAAATGCCCGTAGTTGATGAGGTAGGCGACCTCCAGGTACGTCGAGTGCTCGACTAGCTGCTCGATCGGGATGCCCCGGTGCTGGAGGATGCCCTTCTCGCCATCTATGTAGGTGATGGCGCTCCGGCAACTCGCCGTGTTGGTGAAGCCGGGGTCATAAGTCATCAGGCCGAAGTCATCGTCGTCCACCTTGATCTGACGAAAATCCATCGCCCGGACGGTGCCGTCCTCGATCTCCACGTCGTAACTCTGGCCGGTACGGTTGTCCGTGACCGTTAAGCTACTGTTCTTCTCCGTCGTGGAAGTACCGCCGTTCTCCGCGCTACGAGACTCTTCACTCACCTTGCAACCCCTCTCTAAAAGCTTGCTACAGGATCGACGACGAGTGTCATCGAAACGCACATATATA
>JBBPZK010000146.1:0-7081 GCA_038199155.1 Rubrobacterales bacterium
CCGCCGCCATCGCCGCCTTCGCGACGTGCTTGACTGTAAAACACGTCACTCTGACGCTGGTCATATCCAGCGCGGGCTTCTCGATCTCGGTCGCTTTTGCCTTCTTCGGGGCGCCGGACGTGGTGCTGGTCGCCGTACTCATCGAGACCTTTTTGACGTTGCTCATCTTCGGGACAATGCGTTTGATCCCAGCCGAGACCCTCCGTGCCGGTTCGGACAGCTCGAAGGACGGGAGTGCGTGGCGCAAGATGATGGTCGCCACCGTGGCGGCGGCCTTCGTCATGGCCGTGGTGTGGGGTACGCTCTCCCAGCCCTACCCGGAGAAAGGGGTCGCGAGCCATCTTATAAAGCTTACCCCCGAGGCTCACGCCAAAGACGTCGTTACGGTAATTCTGGCCGACTTCCGGGGGCTGGATACTCTAGGTGAGATCACCGTGGTCGCCTTGATCCTGCTGGCCGTCGCGACCTTGCTCGGACGCGGGAGGCTGCCTTGACGAGCGCCCTGACGCAAGCGGTGGCGCGGCTCTTGTTGCTGCCGACGCTGGTCGCGGCGGTCGCCATCTTCGTCAAAGGATACGCCCAGCCGGGTGACGGGTTCTCGGCCGGCATAGTCGCCTCCCTCGGCATCCTGCTCCAGTACATCGCCTTCGGTCGGGAGAAGGTCGAGCGTCTGATGCCCGTCCGCGGTATGGAAGCGGCCGGTATCGGCGGGCTCTTGTTGGCGCTCGCCATCGCCGTCTTCCCGCTCTTTCTCGGTGAGCCGCTCCTGACCCATTTCCCGCCGCCTGGCTCGAAGGTTATCTACCTCGGCACCCTGGAGTTGATCTCGGCGGTCGCCTTTGACGCCGGCATATTCTTGTTAGTCGTCGGGTTCGCCGTCGGCTCGATGCGGCTCGTCGCCCGGACCGGTAAGGATAAAGTAGACAATCCCACTGTAGCGGACGAAAGCGAGACGGTCTCTTGACGCTGGCGATCTCACTAGTCGTCGCGGTCATCTTCGGGTCCGGAGCTTATCTGGTCTTGCAGCGTAACTTGATCCGGGTGGTTATCGGGATGATCCTGATCTCCAACGCGTCGATATTGTTTATCATCGCCGCTGGCCTCTCCCGCGGACGGCCGCCTATCTACCCGATTCCCGACGGCGTAGACGTGAGCGACCCGCTGGTGCAGGCGATGGCGTTGACGGCTCTGGTTATAAGCTCAAGTGTCACGGCCCTGCTCCTTAGCCTGGTCTACAGACTTTACGTCTCTCACAACTCCGTGGACCTCGAAGTTATCTCCGAGATAGAAGCGAGAGAAGCCGAGGCACTCGAACGCGGAGAGCCACCCGAGAGTGTGGATCCTACACGGGAAAACGATTCGTGATCTTGCTCTCGATCACCGTAATGCTGACCTGGGTCGTGGCGGCCATTCTCGCCCTCCTTGATGGCAGGAAGACCTGGGTCGGATGGTTCGCCGTCGCCGGTCAGACCGCCGGCTTTGTCTCTCTCTGCCTGCTTGCTGCGAGGGTCCTCACGAACGGCCCGGTCGAGATGGTCGCGGGTGGCTGGCCCGAGGGCGTCGGGATCACACTCCGCGCCGACGCCCTCGGAATCGCCTTTGCGCTCATCTCTTGCGCGGTGATCCTGGCTTCTCTACTGTACGAGGTCATCGTCGGCGTCGGCACCCGGACTTTCCCGGCGCTCGTGTTGTTCCTGAACAGCGGCCTCGTGGGCCTGTTTTTGACCGGTGACATCTTCAATTTCTACGTCTTTTTCGAGATCTCCATGACCTCCGCGTATATCCTCGCCGCCTACCGGGAGCACGACTACCAGATCCGGGCCGCTTTCGTCTTCGCGATCGTGAACTTGCTCGGCTCAATCATTTTCGTCGTCGGTATCGCCGCCCTCTACCATCTCACCGGCAGCCTCGACATGGCGACGGTCGCCGACCGGGTAAAGAACGCCGAGTTCGCCTCCACGGTCTCCGTGTGGATCGCGATTTTCGTCGCTTTCGGCCTGAAGATCGGGCTTTTCCCTTTCCACTTCTGGCTTCCGGCGGTCTACGTCGGCAGCAACTCTTCCGTCTCGGCGATACTTGCCGGCGCCCTGGCGAACATCGGAAGCTACGGTCTCCTCCGATTCGGAGCCGATATCCTGCCCGAACAGGCGTCCGGCGGGGCGCTCGTACTCCTCGTTCTGGGCAGTGCTAGCATCCTCTACGGCGCCCTTCAGGCCATCTCACGCCGCTTGCCGGCGGAGGTCATGGCCTACTCGGCTATCGGTCAGGCGGGCTATATACTTATAGCTATCGGGATCGGTGGGCAGGTCGGGTACGCGGCCGCCGTCCTGTACGCTATCATCAACTCCGCGAACAAGGCGGTCCTCTTCCTCTCTACCGGCTCTCGCGGCCGGCTCGTGGGCGCGGCTTTCGCTGTCGGGGCTTTTAGCGTGGCCGGGGTGCCGCCTGCCGCCGGGTTCTTGAGTAAGCTGGTCCTCTTTAGGGCTGGACTCTCTTTTAGCGGCATTTCGGGAAGCGCCGTGTTGGTCGCCTTGATCTTCGTTGGTGGCGCCCTCTCATTCGTTTACTCTTTTCAGGTCTACCAGAGGACTTACATGATGACCTACGTCACAGAGGATCAGGAGGAGCAGAAACCTTCTCCATTGCCGGCGCGCGTTTTGCTGATCTTCCTGGCCGCGCTCGTCCTCGTCGGCGGCCTGTGGCCGGAACCCCTGCTGGCCCTCAGCGAGGCGGCCGCGAACGTACTTGGAAGCTCCCGCTGATGACGGCGCGCATCCTACTCTACCTCCTCCTCTTGACCCTCACCTACGCGCTCGTGCTGGCGAGCTTCAAGCCGTGGGACCTCGTGATAGGAGTCGCCGTCTCTGGAGTCTTGCTCTTCCTTTTCAGGCGCTTTATCTTCGAAGGGCAGCGCGTCGGAGGAGGAAGCATCCCGCGCAAGTTTCTCGCTTTCTGGCCTTTCGCGGTCGTGACGGCTGGGCGAGTCGTCGCCGGGACCTGGGAGGTCGCTCTGGTGACGCTTCATCTCAGGGAACTAAAGAACCCCGGCATAGTGGCGGTGCCGATAGGAGAGAGGACGCCGCTCGGGGTCGCGGTATCGGCGCTTTCGACGACGCTCTCGCCGGGCACCGTGCTCATCGACGTCGACCGCGAGCGAGGAGTCATGTTGATCCACGTTATAGACGCCAGCGAACCGAACGCTGTCCGAGAAAGCGAGCAGGACTTCTACCGCCGCTATCAGAGCAAAGTGTTCCCCTAATAGGAGCCTGGCGCTCCGAGCATCCCCTAAAAATTTTACCCGCTGGGATGAACAAGCAGTGTCAAGGGTGTGTTCATCTTGTTGGTAATAGCCTTTACGGCAGTTGAAAGAATATATGTGGCGCAGCCTTATAGTCGCAGCACGATCTTGCCTCTAGTATGACGTTGCTCTAGCTCCCGGTACGCTCCTTGAACCTCTGCCAGCGGGTAAAATTTGGATATCGGTATCTCCAGAACGCTATCGGAGATCATGCCGGCCAACTCTCCTATCACATCGGCGCTCGTTGCTTCGGCGTTCCCCTCAGCCTTGACTCCATGCTCCTCGACCGCTGCGAAGTCTATGATGGTATCAATACGCTCGGGTTGTACGCCGAGTTACACGTAGCCCGAGCCGAAGGTATCTATAAAGGCGTCCACTCTTCCGCCCGTCGCCTCCCGGATGCGCTCGGCCTGGCCTTCACCGTATACAGATAAGAACGACGCCGTGGCCTGATAGCCACTCGTGGTTGTGCTCTCCGGCAAGCCCTATAACCTCCGCGCCGGCATTCTTCGCCAACTGCACGGCCATCGAACCTACCCCGCCAGCCGCGCCGGAGACGACAGTGTCACCCTCACCGGCAGAGACCGCCCGCACCGCTGCGTAGGCAGTCGCCCCGGCTACGAACAGTCCGCCGGCCACTTCCCATGGAACGTTGGATGGGCGAGGGGTAAGGTCTCCAGCTTCTACTACGACCAACTCTGCGTAACTAGACCGTGTGTTAACGAACCCTATGACCTCGTCACCCACCGTAAAGCCATCAACACCCTCGCCTACCTCCTCGACGACTCCGGCAAGGTCGCTGCCTTGGCCCGATGGAAACGTTGCGGGCACGATGCTGTCGGACATCCCTTCCCTGATGGCCGCTTCATCAGGGTTGATCCCGGCTGCCTCCACCCTCACAAGCACCTGACCGGGGCCGGGACTCGTACGATCCACCTCCGTGGCGTACAAAACGTCGATTCCACCATACTCGTCGAACCTGACTGCCTGTGGCATTAGCTTTCCTCCTTGGTTTCCTCGGTTACCGTACCTCCTCCCCGCTACACTCTATCTCAACAACGCCGAGATCCGGGTGAAACGTTCATTCGGCGGTTTGTCTAGTCTTGAATGTCGCTCACCTCGTCACCCCTTCCATTTTTGGTGGCTCCATCATCCTCGCCATTTGGTTGAACATGAAGCGCGGCGCGATCCGGCTCATGGCCCTCAGCACGTTGCTCAAGCCGGGACGGATTTCTGGCTTACCGGCTTCGATTCCCGCGATGGCGCGCCCGGCTAGCACCTCTACTTCCATGCCCTTCTGCCCCTTCGTCTCTTCCTCGAACTCGCCCCGAAACAGCGGCGTCTCGACCGGGGGCGGGGCCAGTTCGACCACCGTTACGTTCGAGCTGTCGAGCTGCGCGCGCAGGGCTTGCGAGTAGGCGTGAACCCCGGCCTTGGCGGCGCTGTAGACTGGCGAGATGGACATTGGGACGAATGCCAGGCCAGAGGAGACGTTGACTATCAAAGCGTGCTCGCGGGTCTTGAGATGCGGCAGGAACCGCTGCACCATCCGCACCGGCCCGCTCAGGTCGATCTCGATCTCACGCGTCACGTCGGTCAAGTCGCGCTCCTGGTCGAGGTTGAGGTTCCGCATGATCCCCGCGTTGTTGACGAGCGTATCAAGCGCCGGAAACCGTGAGATCACACTACTGTGCAGAGCCTCGATCTCGTCTGGGTCGCTCACGTCGCTCTCGAAAGCGTGGATACCAGGCAGCGCCCGCTGGACGTCTTCGAGCTTTTCCCGGTTGCGGCCAGTGACGATCACCGTGTTGCCCCGCTGGTAAAGCTGTCTCGCCAGCTCCAGGCCGATGCCGCTCGTTCCTCCGGTGATCAGGATAGTTCTGTTCTCCAGCTTCATGATGTCCCTCCTCGTTTCAGACGACAGATTCGATATTCCTTATCAACGACTATATGGCTGGGCGCTGGAAAACGGGAGAGAGGACTTATCCCTGGATTCGTAATCCCTCCCTCGATCATCGTCCACGGATTGACGATCCCTGGTTGGCCTGGCGGAGGGCGCTTACAATGAGATCATGAGCCACATGGACAGAGTTGGACTAGCAGACTTCCTGCGCCGACGGCGCGAGGCCATTCGACCAGAGGACGTGGGGCTGGCCGAGGGGCAGCGGCGGCGCGTCACCGGCCTCCGGCGCGAAGAGGTCGCCGGCCTGTCGGCGATGTCCACCGACTACTACGCCCGCCTGGAGCAGCAGCGCGGCCCCCAGCCCTCCGAGCAGATGGTGGCCGCCATAGCCCGTGGTCTCCGCCTCACCCTGGACGAGCGAGATCATCTGTTCCGCCTCGCCGGGCATGCAGCGCCGACCCGCATCCTCCGCTCCAGGCACGTCGGCCCCGCACTCATGCGGGTCCTCGACCGCCTCGACGACACCCCGGCCCAAGTCGTATCTGATCTGGGTGAGACGCTGGCGCAGAACCGGCTCGCGGCAGCCCTGCTCAGCGACCAGACCCGCTTCACCGGCCCGGCTCGCAGCGCCGTCTACCGGTGGTTCATGGACCCGGACGAAAGGCGTCTTTATCCCGAGGCAGACCACGACTACCAGAGCCGGGTTCAGGTCTCAAACCTCAGGGCCGCGCTGATCCGCGGAGGTCACGACGCCCACGCTGCGGCCATCGTGGAGCGGTTGCGCGAGGAAAGTTCCGAATTCGTCCACCTCTGGGAAAGGCACGAGGTCGCGGTTCACTCAGGTGAGCACAAGACCATCGTCCATCCCGACCTGGGAGATATCGAGCTTGACTGCCAGATCCTGTCTACCCAGAACCAGGCACAGGCGCTCTTGGTCTTCACCGCCCCGCCCGGCACCGAGGGCCATGAGAAGCTCCAACTGCTGTCCGTCATCGGCACTCAACAACTCGGCCCCGATCGCGAAGACCGGGATCTCCGCCTAAAATACAGACCAGAGTTTTAGATAAAAAGCCCTCTCAAAAGAGTCTAAAAGACGCCTGGAGCGGCCCCGCGCTATGTACGGAGCACGAAGCAGAGACCACCGTGGCGGTTGCGATGGAGAAAAGCTAAAAGGTGCCTCCGACCGATACCCTGACGCTACGAGTGCGGACCTTGTGCCCGAGGAGAACAATACTAAAGACAGATGACGGAGTGAACTTCGATCCACAGGATATCTACCGGTACAATCTTCTCACAACCATACGATGGCCTTTGAGAACCGAAGATAAGGAGTTTCCTTGCACGAGATAGTTTTCTACGTCGCGTCGGTCTGGATGACGGTGCTCTTGATCGTTGGTGTGTTGGCTGTGGTTCGGATCCGCTCGACCGCCGGACGTATCCTGGCGCTCGACACTTTGACCCTCATCCTCGTAGCCACCCTGACCCTTTTCGTTGACGCTTTCCGCACGCCCTACTACCTGAACGCGGCCCTCGTACTCGCCCTCCTCGCCTTTATCGGGACGCTCGGCGCGGCCCGCTACCACGGCGAGAAGAGGATCTTCTGATCATGCTACAGGACATACTCCCCTGGCTCGCCGACGCTCTCGTAGTCCTCGGCGTCTTCGTGATGACCATCGGCGTCTACGGCATGGTCTGGATGCCTGATACCTACGCACGCTTGCACGCAGCGGCCAAAGCGGTCTTCCTCGGCGTAATATCTTTGCTCATCGCCTCAACCGTTACCGGCGACCCGGCGATAATCCTCCGCGCCCTCCTAACCGGAGCCTTCCTACTCCTCACCGCCCCCGTCTCTGCCCACGTAATAGCCCGAGCAGCCTACC
>JBBPZK010000147.1:0-8270 GCA_038199155.1 Rubrobacterales bacterium
AGACCGACCCGTGGGGTGTGAAGGTTAGCGCGGTCGAGGTCAAGGATGTCGAAATTCCGCAGCAGATGCAGCGCGCGATGGCCCGCCAGGCCGAGAGTGAGCGCGAGCGGCGCGCGAAGATCATCGCCGCCGAGGGCGAGTACCAGGCTTCTCAGCGGCTCCGGCAGGCCGCCGACCGCCTTGAAAGTCCCACAGCTCTCCAGCTCAGGCTCTTCCAGACGATGAGCGAGATCTCCAACCAGCAGAACTCGACCATAATACTTCCCATCCCGATAGACCTGTTCAAACCGTACCTGAGCCAGAATGGGAGCGGCAACGGCAGTGGTGAATCGAAGACCCGCCCGGAAGCCACCGAGGAAGAGAAAAACGCCGATCAGCTCTACAGGCAGGTCACCAAGCAGGCCGCCAGAGAAGTGCCGGACCAGATGCCGGATGATGAATTCTCCGACGGCTCCACCGACGGCTCCACCGATGGCTCCACCGACGGAGATAACAACTCGTAAAGAGTTGCGAGACCCGGTTCTAACTCCGGGGGAAATATAGTCTCGGGCTGCCGATGTTAGCGTTGGGCGGCATGTGGGTAATACATCTTATGAATCATGCAGGCTCTTGGAGGCTTGAAACGTAGATGAACCGCGAAACCGCCGGGATAGAGGAGGAAGGGAGAACAGGGTTCTCCAGTCCCATCTCCCTGAGAATTCCCAGCCACCCCGAGTACGTGATGATCGCGCGTCTCGTGGTGACGCAGGTCGGGCAGTTAGCCGGCTTCGAGCCGGAGGACATATACGACCTGAAACTGGCCGTAACCGAGGCCGTGACCAACGTCATCCGTCACGCTTCGGTGGATTACTTCGATATAGAATACCGGGCGCGTCCCGGAGCCGTGGAGATTACCGTCACGGACTATGGCAGCGGGTTCGAGACAAAAGACCTCGCGGCCGTCCCGAGCGAACAAGGCGGGTTTGGGCTGACGGTGATCAAGAGCCTCGCGGATGAGATAACCCTCGATACGACCCCCGAAGGAACGCGACTCAGGATGATCCGCACAGCTTCCTCTTCCGTAAAGGGTACTGCCTCTTAAAAAGTCTGAAGGACGGCTTTATATTGGCTCCGACGGGTTGAAAAAACGCGGCCGGTTAATATACAGTTAACCGTACCTGATGAATGCCCCTCGACCCTCTTAAGGATGCCGTGCTACAACGCGTAAACTTTGGTAACAAGTCGCTGGCCGATTACCGCAGCATCATCCGGCGGGATCTCTACGAGGAGATTCAGAGCCTCGCCGCCCGCTTAGAGGGCAAGCGAGTGCTGCACGTGAACGCCACGAGCTTCGGAGGCGGGGTCGCGGAGATCCTGTACACCCTCGCTCCCCTGATGCGTGACGTGGGCCTTGAGACCGAGTGGGGCGTGATGTTTGGGGCGGAGCCTTTCTTCAACGTCACCAAGGGCTTCCACAACGCCCTACAGGGGGCGGATTACGAACTAACGGTTGAGTCAAGGGCGATATTCGAAGAGTACAACCGCCAGTCGGCGGCGGCGCTCACAGATGACGCCGAGGAGTGGGACATCGTGTTCGTCCACGACCCGCAGCCCGCGCTCCTCAAGCACTTCTCGGGCGGCCTCTCGCCGAATACGAAGTGGATCTGGCGTTGTCACATAGACACCTCGACCCCGAACCAGGGAGTCCTCGAATATCTCTCACCGTACATCCAGGACTACGACGCCCAGATCTACACGATGCAGGACTACACCCCACCGGATCTGGATCTACCGAACCTCGTCCTCATCCCGCCGGCCATAGACCCGCTCTCGCCCAAGAACATGGCCCTGTCGCGGGACGACGCGAGTTATATCGTCGGGCAGTTCGGGGTGGACCCCGAGAGGCCCTTTATCCTCCAGGTCTCGCGCTTCGATCCCTGGAAAGACCCTCTAGGCGTCATAGACGTGTACCGGATGGTCAAGGAAGAAGTACCCGAGGTGCAACTCGTCCTGATCGGCTCGATGGCCCACGACGACCCCGAAGGCTGGGATTACTGGTACAAGACCACTGGCTACGCCGATGGCGACCAGGATATCTTCCTCTTCTCGAACCTGACCAACGTCGGAGCCATAGAGGTCAACGCTTTCCAGTCGCTAGCCGACGTGGTGATCCAGAAGTCTATTAGGGAAGGCTTCGGACTCGTCGTAACGGAAGCCCTCTGGAAGGCGCGTCCGCTCGTGGCGAGCAGGGTCGGCGGTATACCTATGCAGGTCGCCCAGGGTGGCGGAGCGCTAATAGACACCACCCCGGAAGCCGCCGCTGCCTGCACGAAGCTTCTCAAAGACACGGACTACGCCTACAACATGGGACGACAAGGCAAAGAACACGTCCGGGCAAACTACCTCACCCCTCGCCTCCTACGCGACGACCTGAAGCTTTTCGCCGAACTACTCGGTGTGTAGTGTAGAGAGCAAGAGCGCGGCGATAGCGACAGCCCTACGGGGTAAAGCGTTCAACAGTCTTCTCGCAGCGTAGTGCGTAAGGCTTGAGCTTCCATACTCCGAGCTCTCAGCAAGTAGCTAGTCAGCCTTTTTTGCTCTCGCCGATTGCTGACATGCTGAATAGCTGACTGGCTCGTTCACATCATGTCTCCCACTCAAACGGCACAAAAAAGGAGAGGGAAGCGACAAGCTTCCCTCTCCGGCGAGCCCCGAGCTGTGAAGTCCGGTGATGCTCTTTAGAAGTGTTCTACGCCCTAGCCCTGCGGCCGCTCTCCGAGATCCTCCGGATGCCGCCCAGCAACACGAAACCGAAGCCTACCTTAGCCAGGATGTCCAGCACCGCGTAGAAGAAGACCTCAAGGCCCGCGCTAAAGACGCCAGCGCCCTCTGTGCCGAGCAAGAATACCACCGGATAAGCAAACCACAGAACCGTTAGCATACCCGCCAGCGGGAAGAACAGACTCGCTTCGGGGGAGACGCCACTCTGGGCGGCGCTCCGCAGCGGGCCCCAGATCAGGCCGAGCACTATCAAGAAGAAGATGCAGCTTATGACGTACCAGAACCATTTGAAGCCACCGCTGGTCGCGCCGGCTACCACGCCGGTTAGGATCATCGCCACGTCTGCGCCGACGAGGCCGAGGACCACGCCGGAGTTCCTTCCGATGCTACCCAGGGCTACCCAGGCGAGGCCCAGGAGGAGCAACGGAGTAGTGATCGTCCAGTCTACGTAGCGCGCGTAGTAGAACAGACGGGCCGTACCGCTCGGCTCGGTGATCTGAACGATACCGCTGCCGGTAGCCATTACTATATACATCATCGACGCCCACAAAGTGATGACCGCGCTGGTCACGTAGTGGTGGTAGTTACTCGCCTGGCCGCTGGTAGCCAGGTACAGGAACGCGACGGTGGCGAGAATCATCCCGCCGGTCGTGAACCACAACCAGAAGTTCGACGCTCCTGATTGGAGAACATTGAGTTGCAATAGAGCTAGCTGCATATCCTAACTTCCTCCTTTTTCTTTCCCTTGACTTACCGTTGCCACTATTCTAGGAGACTCTCGAAGCCCGAATAGTAAATTCGACTACCTTACGCGCGTCCTTACGCGCGTCCTATTCTGCGCGCGCGCCCGAATATCTTCCAGGTCCAACTCCCCGTCGAGGAACTTCCCTACGAAGTAACCTATGGTGGCGAAGATTATCACGAGCGCCGTAATACCTATGCCGAGCCACGCAGTTATGAGGACCAGCAGGATGCCGATCACCACTCCCCAGTGTTTGTTGGTCAATTCGGACATTACCCTCCTTCTCCACGAGCGGTTCCCCGCACCGTGACTTCGACATCATTGACCGGCACGTCCTGATCCCGCAGCGACCGTTGGATGTTCTCCCTGGTACGCGTTGCGAGTTCGGTACGGTTGCTTGAGGCCGGAGCCTCTATGTCGCACTTTACCCCGTATGGACGTCCTTCAGACCTGAGCGATACAGAAGGAGAAGCCGCGCCCGCTTCTCGCGCTTCGGCCTCTATGAGGTTGCTCACGGCTTTGGGCGTGATCGTGGTCTCCCTGCCGGGAGTGTCATCCACGAGGGTACTCTTGGCCGTGTTGAGGCGGAACCTCAATTCGAGGATCAAGAAGATTAGGGCTATTATCGCTAGCACGATGCCGATTATCCCTATTATTGTCAAGACGCTTTGCGTGAAGCTCGACTGAGAGATACCGGTCAGGAACTGCAGGCCGCCCTGGTAGTTGGTGTACTGGTTGACCAGGCTTGCCGAGAGAACGCCGAAAGCGACGAGCAGCAGGATCACCGGCACCGCTATGAGGAGCAGCGCTATGATTATCATGACGATCCTATTGAAGGCGTTCATCGCACCCTCGATTGTGTCTGGCGCGGGTCCGTCTCGTGTAGCTTGACCTTTAGCTTGCTTACCGGCACCCCTCGTTGGGATAACCTCTGTTGTATGCGCTCCCGCAAGTCCGACCTCACCGCTCCCACGTCCTCTCCACGCCGCACGTTTGCCTGGAGGTTCACGCTGGCTCCCGGACTACGTCTCGCTTTCACGCGGGCGCTCGAATCGAGAATATGCGGCGTCTCATTCGTCGCGGAGAGCACCTCATCCTCCACCGCGTCGCGGGTAATGTACGTACCCTGCTGCATCCGCACTTTCTTCGGCCGCGGCGGCTTGAACTCCAGGATAAGGAGGATCAAACCGACGACCGCGACGGCGACCATTATCGCGATAGCCAGAGGCATGAGATTTGCGTTCTGTACGTTGTTGACAAAGTTTTTTAGGCCGTTCTGAATAGTTTGGAGCCCTAGTACGTTGTTGTTGAGTAAGTTTGAAAGTTTGAAGCCGAAGAGGTTGAAGCTGTAAAGCACCATGAAAACACCGAGCGCCAGGAGCGCGAGGAAGATAATCGCCATCACTATCCGGTTAAAGATTCGCACTGTCACCTACCTCGATATCCTCGACCACTACTGCGACCTTTCGGCCCTCGGTTTTTGGAGCGACGCGCTCGATGAGCGTGTTTGTTAGCTCCGGTATTGCTCTGTCGGGCTGGTAGCGGGCCACTATGTGCACCTCTACCTCTTCGGGCCTGACCACTACCCCGCGAACCGTTCCTCCCGCGCCATAAGTAGCGGCTTCCACGAACTTCCCGGAGCTCAGTGAATAAACCCCCTCGGTGGCGAGAACCTCTTCGGAGACGATCCTCGCCAATTCTAGATCATTGGTCAAAGGTCAACCCTGACTCTCGGGTACATTACGTCCGTCGTTCGCTCGCTACTGGCCCTGACCTTCCAACTGCTCCTGCTCTTGCTCTTCCTGGGGGAAGAAGATGTTGCTGACCGTGATGTTCACCTCGGTCACCTTGAGGCCCACGAGGTTCTCGATCCGGTTGACCACGTTGCGCCGAACGGCCTCGGAGAGCTGGGGAATGGACTTGCCGTACTCCGTCGTCATCGACAGGTCAATGGCCGCCTCTTCCTCACCTACTTCCACGGTGACGCCGCGAGTCTGGCCGCCGCCGCTGTTGCCCGTGATGCTGCCGAGGATGCCGCCGGCCGTCTGAGAAGCGCCGCCGCCCATACGGATTCCCTCTACCTCTTGGGCTGCGATTCCCGCAACCTTCGAGACCACGGAATCCTGGATGCTGGTGCTGCCGCGATCGCTCTGTAGCGGGTTGGATCCACCGCTCTTCTGCTGGTTCCCTTTCTGCTCACTCATTCTCTACGGTCTTCCTTTCTTTCGGGGGTCATCCCCTTAGCCTATACACCGAAACGACATTATGCTAACCGACAAACCGTTTTTGCAACGGGACAACGGCCCTAAGGCGTCTCTACGAAATCCACGATCTCGCGGTTATTACCGTCTGAGACGGCAGGTAAAACAGTGTTTTTGCCGGCTACTCACCTCCCCCGCCAGGCCACATTCCACAAGTGGAACTACGCAAGCTCGAAATATAACATACTCCGTATCTCAAGCTACTATATATTCAGCGTACCCGGCCATCAGATGATGTAAACCTGCTTACAGGCGTTTTTTGCGTCTCGATTGTCTGGCCTTGGGGCCTCAATCAACCCGAGAGCAGGCTTGGTAAAGCCGGCCATACAACCGCTAGGGCAAAAAGCGCCGCGACCCCGTACAGAAGGGGATGGGCTTCGCCCGGCTTGCCTCTGACGAGCTTTATGAGGACGTAGGAGATGAATCCGAAGCCTATGCCGTAGGAGATATTGAAGGTCAGGGGGAGGGTTAGGATGGTCAGGAAAGCGGGGATTGCCTCGTCAGGGTTCTCCCAGGGGATAAAGCGGACCGAGGTCATCATCAGGAAGCCGACGACGACCAGAGCCGGCGCTGTGACGGGTGAGACGAAGATCTGCTCTCCGCCCTGTCCGGTTGATACAGGTACCGCGCCTCCGAAAACGGAGATCAAGGGCGAGAACGGCAGCGCGAGCAGGAACAATATCCCGACCACCACGCTAGTCATGCCCGTCCGGCCTCCCTCTGCGACGCCCGTGCCGCTTTCTATATAGCTCGTCACCGAACTCGCTCCCAGAGCTCCGCCGAGCGCCGCCGCCACCGAGTCGACCAGGAGTATCCGCTTCGTCTTCGGGACCCGGCCCTCTTCGTCGAGGAGTTTGCCTTCCTGGGCCACGGCTATCATCGTACCCATGGTGTCGAAGAAATCTGTCATGAAGAGCGCGAAGATCACCGGTATCAGCGAGAACTTCAGCACCTCCGGCACGGCGAGGACTCCGCCGCCGATGGTCGAGACGTTGAAGTTGAAGTCGACCACGGAACCGGGCAACGGGACGATCCCGAAGATCATGCCGACGATTCCAGTGATCACGATGCCTGCCAGGATGCCACCTCGCATGCTGCGGGCCACGAGCGCCAGGGTCACGGCGAGGCCGAACGCAGCCAACAGCACCGGGCCTTTCGTAAAGTCACCGAGCTTCAGGTAAGTGGCCGGGTCCTGGACGACGATGCCGCCGTTTTTGAGGCCGATAAACGCGATGAAGAGCCCGATGCCGACCGCGATGGCGAACTTGAGCGAGAGCGGTATGGCGTTCAAAACCGCCTCTCGCAGGTTGGTCAGGACCAGCAAGGTGACCAGCAAGCCCTCGACTACTATGACGGCCATCGCTTGCTGCCAGGAGAGGCCGAGGCTCAATATGAGGGTGTAGGTCACGACGGCGTTCAGGCCGAGCCCGGAGGCCAGGGCCAGCGGAAAGTTCGCCAGGAGCCCCATCCCTATGCACGCTATCGCCGCGCCGATGCAGGTCGCGAAGAACACTCCCGTGACCGGCAGACCGGTTCCTTTGGTGCCGAGGATGGAGGGGTTGACGAAGATAATGTAGGCCATCGTCATGAAGGTCGTGACCCCGGCGAGGATCTCCGTCCGTAAGTTCGTTCTACGCCCGGAGAAGTTGAAAAAAGCGCCCAAAGTCTAACCTACTCTCCCATAGAAAAACGGCCTGGTGAGCGGCCAATATAGCAGCGCGGCGACGGCTTATCCAGAGGGGGTTTTAGGCGTCTACCTAAGCACCCAGGAAGGGCTGATTCTTCTTCCAGAGTAGCCAGACCACTGAGAGCAGCCAGACGGAGATGATCGCCGTGTACGCCGGGAAGAGCTTTCGGTTGTAGCTGGGCGTATCCCCGGTCTCTATAACGGGAACGCTCGCTTTGGTCGGCAGGCTCGCCTGCGTGAGTCCTTTGTGGGTAGTGCTCGGGAAGATGACGCTCTCTATGTTTGAGAGCTTGCCCTTCCACACGCGCTCGCCCCTGTTGTTTATATCCGGCGCTCCTTGCCCGTTCGCGCCCGGAGAGCCTTTGCTGGTCTGTACGAGCAGGTTACCTTTTGTGTCTTTCAGGCCGAAGTAGAAATAAGCTACCTCGTAGCGGGCCGAGACGGCTATTTTCGATTCTGGTGTGCCGTAGCTCTTGAAGTTCTTGCCGTAGTCCGGGGTGCCTCGGACCTCCACGTAGTCGCCTAGTTGGGCGCCCGGCGGCAGTTGGCCTTTGTTGAGTTGTTCGGCGGTCAGTTGTATCGGTTTCGCCTGCAAACCGTAGGTGAAGTTGGCGGCCGTCAGGGAGGCGCCGAAGGTAAAGACAGCGACCGTGAACAGCCGCACTAGAAACCAGGTGTTGCGACGGATCCAAGCCCCAAGCCCCGGCGGCTCGTAATGATCGTACGACTCCTCATCGTAACCGTACTTCTGTTGGGGGTCTCTAGTATCCACGAGGGGTATTCTATCTGACCGAATGATGTACGGAACGCGAGGATGCCA
>JBBPZK010000148.1:0-19383 GCA_038199155.1 Rubrobacterales bacterium
AGAGTTAAACGCCCTAGTCATGGAACAAGAGCGCGTCGCTATCCGGGCGGGAAGCGCCCGAGAGTTGACCTCTCTCCTCCGGGCCGCCGTGAGTCGCGAAACACCACTGCCGGCGCCCAAGAGAGAACCGGACGCCCCCGATTTGACAACGGTCGTCGGTTCACTGGTCGGTAGCCCCGAGCCGTTATCCGCTCCCCGGTGGAGCCTGCGGCCTCGGCCCGTCTTGGCGGCTGCGGCGGCGCTCGCGTTCTTCGGCTGGTCCATATTCGCTACCTCCGGTGCGGCGTTGGCGGCTAAGGCGTTGGACCTCGAAATTCCAGGCTACAACCCCGCGCCTGGAAAGGTCGCGCTCGCGGTTCGCGCCACCGACCCGGCAACCGCCGCAGCCGCTGAAAGCCTGGCTCTTCGGGAACGAGTTCCACTGACCATTTTCGTCGACGCCCGCGCGGCGTCCGGTCTGCACGCCGCTCCAGGCATCACGTTCGGGGTGGCGGAAGAATCGGCGGACAAGGAGTTCTCCGAACCTTTGCAGGACAGGTCACGAGCGCGGAACGCCTCGATGAGTATCCGGCGGGCGACGGGCGTGTATCCAGCATACTTCCTTCCCGCTCCCAAGACGAACCTCGCCGCGCTGGCCGACGCGCCACCCCACACCCGGCTGGTCATGGCCGAGCGGTACGCGCGCGGGGGGCCGCACGCCGGTCTGTTGGTAGTGGGTGCTTCCGGACCCGGAGCCGTTCGCTCGCGGCTATCTCGGGAGATAGAGACGGTCCACCGGAGAGGATTCGAGTGCGTGCAGCCGTCTCGGCTCTAGCCTCGGCGGCCCTCCTGGCCGCCTATTCCGCGCCCGCCATCGCCCGCTTTCCCACAGGGCGCCAACTCTTCCCAACGACCACCCGCGTCAGGACGAACGGTAGTAGGTCCATAGCCCTGACCTTCGACGATGGGCCGGATGATTGCTTCGAAAAGTTCCTGGACGTGTTGGATGAAGCTGGAGCCGGGGCCACGTTCTTCGTCGTCGGGGAGCAGGTCGAGCGCGACCCCGGACGGCTCCGGGAGATCGTCGCCAGGGGCCACGAGGCGGCGGTCCACTGCTACCGGCATCGAAACCACCTGCGCCTGACACCGGGCCAGACCGTCTCGGACATACGCCGGGCGAGAGCCTTGATCGAGGACGTTTCCGGGCGTCCTGCACGCTTTTTCAGGCCACCCTACGGCGTATTCAACGCCGCATCCTGGATCGAAGCCAGCAGGCAGGGTTTGAGACGGACCCTCTGGGCTCGCTGGGGCAAGGACTGGGAAGCGCGGGCGACGCCACGCTCCATCTTGGAGACGCTCGGATCTCCCGAGCCGGGAGATATACTCCTGCTGCACGACTCGGATCGCTACTCCGCCCCTAATTCCTGGAAAGCGACCCTCGACGCCCTGCCGATTCTCCTCGAAGAAGCGTCTTCCAGGGGTCTCGAAATCTGCTCCGTCGGAGGGCTTCTGGGCAGAGAGGGATGATAGGCGTAATCCTCGTCCTGGTCTCGACGCTCGCCTACAACGGCTCCGCCGTGTTACTCGCGGCCGAAGCCCGGCGGCAGGAAGAAGGGAAAGTCCTTTTCGTGGCGGTCGGCAAGAGGTTTCGGGGCGCGTCGGCCATACTCTTGAACCTGGTTGGATGGGCGCTGGAGATCTCCGCGCTCACCCTGATCCCATTGACCCTCGCGCGCATCCTGAACGCCGCCGGCCTCGCCTTCCTTCTCGGCCTGACCCGCTGGACGCTCAAAGAAGTTCTCGGAAGACGCGAGGTCCTGGGTGTGGTCCTTATAGGACTCGGGATAGTCGCGGTCGGCCTCGCCCCTCCCCAGAGAAGCTCCTACACTCCCGGTGTCCTGGAGTGGGTCCTGCTCTTCGTGGTCCTGGGGCCGGGCATCCTCCTGCCTGTCTTGTCGAAGCTGCTCCGCAAGCCGGTTGGACCGCTGGTCGGGGCCACGGCCGGCGGGCTGGCCTACGCCTTGAGCGGCATCCTCAACAAGGAAGTGGCCGACGTGTTCCGGGTCTCAGGGATGGTGTCTATAGCGCTGATCGTGGCCGTCATCGCGGGGCTCGGGTTCTGGGGGTTCGTAGTCGAGCTCGACGCACTCAAAAGCGGAAGCGCCTCGGTCGTGGTGCCGATAGTGATGGCCCTGCACACGATCGTGCCTATAATCGTCGCCCCGATCCTCTTCGGCGAGGTCTGGCCCGCGGGCCTCTTCCCGCGCACCCTTCTAGGCGGCGGCATCGGCCTGACCCTCCTCGGGACCTTCTTGCTCTCCAGCTCGCCCCGCGTAACCGTAGGACGGGACGCGTGAGGGAGGCATACAGGCGTCTGCTCGTGCCAAACAACGTCGGGTGGGATCCTGACTCCTACGAGAGATATTTCGGGACGGCGTTTGGCGCCACCATCAGGAGGCGGGAGGAGAAGCTGGTCTTCGAGGCTCTCGGGAACTTTATGGGGCCATCCGCCTTGATCCTCGAAGTCGGGTCGGGGACCGGCAACTACACGTTTCCCGTGGCGCGCCGCTGCACGAGGTTGGTGGCGGCCGACTCCTCCCCGGAGATGCTCCGGTATCTGAAAGACTTCGTGGTCCGGGAAGGGCTCTCGAACGTGGAATTCCGGGAGGGCCGTCTGCCGGATGAGATCGGAACGGGGCCGGAAGAGAAGTTCGATGGCGTGCTGACCGTCGGGACGCTCAACTACGTCGAGGACGTGGGGGCGGCCATACGTTCACTAGCTTCGGTTCTCCGGCCGGATGGTTGGATAGTTTTCACCGTGCCGCTTTCGAGCATCGAAGGGAGAATCTACGCCCTGACCGAACTCGTGAACCGGCGGGCGATACAGCTACACTCCCCGGAGGATGCCGCGACCCTCGCCGGGAATGCCGGCTTGCGGGTAGTAAAGATATCTTCCGCCGGGTTCAGCCGTTTCGGCCTCACCCTCGTGGTCGGGGCGGTAGCCTCGGGACATGCTTCCTGAAAGTGAAAGTGAGGAAACCAACCTGTATCGTCCACCGTAGAAGGTACTGGGTCGCCGGTCGCGGCCAACGCCGGCAAGGTCGTATCAATATTCCGGACGAGGTTTTGGAGGAGGCAGGTTTGTGGTTACTGGAAATCGTCGGTCTCAGGTGTTAGGTTCCCCTCGTGCTTGAGTCAATCCTTCATCCGCTCATAACCTGGGTCACCGAGACCATCGGATCGCACGGTCTGATCGCGGTCTTCGGGCTCATGACGCTTGAGAGCATGGGTGTTTTGATCCCCTCGGAGGCCATATCGCCCTTCGCAGGATACCTTGCTTCGGTCGGCAAGATGAGCTTCATCGGGGCGGCTGGCGCCGGAATCGCCGGTAACCTCGTCGGTTCCTGGATCGCCTACTTCATAGGGCTCTGGGGCGGACGGGAGATCTGGACGCGCTACGGACGTTTCGTCGGGGTGCGCGCCCACCACCTGGACTCAGCCGAGAAGTGGTTCGCCAAATACGGAGACGTCACAGTCTTCGTCTCCCGGATGCTGCCGGGCGTCCGTACCTTCATCTCTTTCCCGGCCGGTATCTCCCGGATGAACTTCGCCAAGTTCACGCTCTACACCCTCGCGGGATGCATCCCGTGGGTCACGGCCCTCACGTACATCGGGTTCCTCCTGGGCAAGAACTGGGAGAAGATCGGCTCCGTTCTCCACTACCTCGACTACGCGGTCGCCCTCGGGCTCATCGTGGCGGTGGTCTACCTGTTCTTCCGCTGGCGCTCCTCGAAAGCCTAGAATAAAACCGGCGTAGCGTTCGCGGCTCCCGATCGGGCCTTTGTGTGATGGGTGGCGTTTCGGGGTCGTGTGGTAGATTTCCTGCAAATGAGAGGCTCGTTTCCGGACAACAAGACTGAGCGTCGGGAGAAGAATCAGGTCACCCTGATCTCCGTCCTGGCGTCGCTCGCGCTCACCGCCGCGAAGCTGGCGGCGGGGCTCTTGACCGGAAGCCTCGGCCTGATCGCCGAGGCCGCCCACTCCGGGCTGGATACGGTTGCCTCGATAGTGACGCTCTTCTCGGTTCGCTTCGCCGGGCGTCCGGCGGATGAGAACCATCCCTACGGTCACGGGCGCGTCGAGAACCTCTCGGCGGTCGTTCAGGGAATTTTGCTGCTCGGTACGGCCGCTTGGATCCTCTACGAGTCCGTCCAGCGGATCTTCTTCGTCAGCGTCGAGGTAGAGCCCACGATCTGGGCCTTCGTCGTGATGGGTGCGAGCATAGTCCTCGACTTCTGGCGCTCCAGGATGCTCCTGCGGACCGCCCGCAAGTACGGGAGCCGCGCGCTGGAGGCCGACGCCCTTAACTTTCGGGCCGACATGTTCAGCTCCGGCGTAGTCATCCTCGGTCTGGCGCTCGTCGCCTACGGGAAGACGGCGGGAGCGGGTGGTCCGTTCCTGAAAGCCGACGCCTGGGCCGCAGTGCTGGTCGGGCTCTTCATAATCTTCAAGAGCGGCCAGCTCGCCCTGAGGTCGGTCAACGTGTTGCTGGACCTCGCGCCAGTCGAGCTTCAGGAGAGGATCACGCGCAGCGCGGGCTCCGTACCCGGCGTGGTCGGGACTCGTCTCGTGCGTCTGCGCGAGTCCGGCAACCGCAAGTTCGCGGATATAGTGGTGGACGTCCCGCGCACCCTGAGCGCGGCCGAAGCCCACGACATCACCGAGATGGTCGAGGCGGCGGTCCGGGACCTGGACCCCGGCACCGAAAGCGTGGTTCACACCGAGCCGGTGACTACCGAGGCCGAGACCGCAGCCGAAGCCGTCCGGGCCACGGCCCTTCAGATGGGAGTCCGGACCCACCACGAGCGGGTCCAGCGTCTGGGAGATCACTTTGAGGCTTCGCTGCACGTAGAGGTAGACTCCGACCTCTCGCTCGGTGAAGCCCACGAGCTGACCCGTTGGCTCTCGGCCGGTATCCGGGAGAAGAACCCGCAACTGACGCGGGTCAACACTCACATAGAAGTCGCCGAACCGGACCCGAGCGAACGTCGCGCCGTCACCGACGACTACGCCTCCCTGGCCGGTGAGATAAAACGGGCCGTGGGCAAGATCGACGCCGGAGCTAGGTGCCACGAGGTACGTTTGTACCGTTCTGAAGGCGAAGGTCTCGACGCGATCCTGCACTGCGACTTCCCGAGGTCCACGAACATCGGCGAGGTCCATTTGCGCACGGAGCAGATCGAACAAGCCCTCCGCAACGACTTCTCTCTACTTGAACAGGTGGTCATTCACGCGGAGCCGAGGGAGGAGCGGGGGGATGAACTCGGGGGGTGAACCCGAGCGGTAGAGTTGTGCCGTCCCGGAGCGCCCGGCGCGTGATATTCTTAGCGCCTATGTCCGAGAAACATTCCTACGAAGAGCAGACACAAACGAACCGGGATGAGAACGGTGACGAACGTCGCCCCGCGAAGAAGGGTGGGGGCATACTCGAGTTCGTGGTCATACTCGTTATCGCTTTCGGACTGGTCTTCGGCGTCGTCAGGCCCTTTATAGTCGAGGCGTTTGTCATCCCGTCGGCGAGCATGGAACCAACCCTCCACGGCTGTCCGGGCTGCACCGACGACCGGGTGCTCGCCAACAAGTTTATCTACGACTTCACGAAACCGAATCGCGGTGACATAGTCGTCTTCAAAAGCGTCACGAATCCGAAAGAGGACCTCATAAAACGTGTGATCGGCCTTCCGGGCGACACTATACAGGTCAAGAACGACGTGCTTTACTTGAACGGCAAGCGCCAGAAAGAGTCCTACATCAGCAAGGACCCTGGCTTTCAGCCGCCTTTCGGCCCGGAGAAGGTGCCGAAAGGACACTACTTCATGATGGGCGACAACCGGGGTAACTCTTACGACTCCCGCTACTTCGGCCCGTTGCCGGCGAAGAACATAGAGGGCGAAGCCTTCATGCGGTTCTGGCCTCTGGACCGTATCGGCTGGCTCTAGCCTCTACTATCTTCCGTAAGTTCGCGCGAGATCGCTTAGGCTGCCGGCCAACTCGTCCGTAAGCTCTGTTTCTTCGAGTCGCCACCTCCAGTTGCCTTCGGCGGCGCCGGGACGGTTCATCCGCGCTTCGGTCCCGAGGCCGAGCAGGTCCTGCATCGGCGTTATGGCTCGCGCGGCAGTGGAGGAGTAAGCCAGGCGGATCAAGCCCCGCACGGTGACGTACTCCTTGCCGAGATAACCTCGGGCGAAAGACCTTTCTTCCGGTGCCGCCGCAGCCCACCATCCCGCAGTCGTGTCGTTGTCGTGGGTGCCGGTGTAGACGATCCAGTTGCCGCCCGCGTAGCCGTAGTTGTGTGGCAGGTGCGGGTTTTCGGGGTCCGAGAAAGCGAACTGGAGGACTTTCATCCCCGGCAGGTTTAGGGAGTCGCGCAGTTCTTCGACTTCGGCGGTGATCTCCCCGAGGTCTTCGGCGATGATCGGCAGTTCCCCGAGCTCCGCCGCCAGTGCGTCGAATATTTCTCTTCCCGGACCTTTTACCCAGCGTCCGCCTGCGGCTGTCTCTTCGTCGGCCGGGACTTCCCAGTAGGCTTCGAAGCCCCGGAAGTGGTCTATCCGTACAGAGTCGTAGAGGGTGAGGGACATCCGGATACGCTCCACCCACCAGCGATAGCCCTCCTCGCGCATCCGGGCCCAGTCGTAGAGCGGGTTGCCCCAGAGCTGGCCGGTCTCGGAAAAGTAGTCCGGCGGCACCCCCGCGACGATGGTCGGTTCTCCTCTTTCATCCAACTGAAAGAGCCGCTGGTTGGCCCAAACGTCGGCCGAGTCGTGGGAGACGAAGATCGGGAGGTCCCCGACTATCTCCACGCCGGACGCACCTGCTTCTCTTTTTATGGCCTCCCAGTCCCGGAAGAAACGGTATTGAACGTACTCGTGGAAGCGTATCTCCTCCGCAAGCTCCCGCCTCGCCCGTGCCAGGGCTTCCGGCTTTCGCTCTCGCAGCCCCGTCTCCCACCGGTTCCAGGGTGCGCCGTCGAATCTCTTCTTGAGCGCCGCGTAAAGCGCGTAGTCGTCGAGCCAGTGGGCGTGGCGTTCCCGGAACTCATCGAAGTCGTCGCCGGGTTTGGCCCGCCGGTAGGCTTCCCGAAGCCGCCCCATTTTTATCTCTGTGACGGTCGGGTAGTCGACCGGGCCGCGCGGGTGTTCCTGGAGGTCCGGGTCGAGTAGCCCTTCCTCGACCAGCTTCTCGGTGCTCACGAGGAGCTGATTTCCGGCGAAGGCCGAGACCGCAGAGTAGGGAGAGTCTCCGCCGCCAGCGGGACCGAGGGGCAGGACCTGCCAGATCTTCTGTCCCCCTTTCTCCAGAAACCGGACGAACTCCAGCGCTTCACTCCCGAACTCACCGATCCCGAATCGCCCCGGCAAAGATGTCGGGTGTAAGAGAACTCCGGCCGCGCGCTTTGTCTTTCCGTCTTCCATCACGCTGCGGATTCTAGCAAGACGGAAGTGTATCGGCCTGTGGGATCAGTCGACGACCTGGGGTGAGAGGTGGCGGGTGTCGAAGTAGGCCATGAAGCGCTTCACTTTGTCGTCTTCGATCTCCAAAATGCTCACACCCTCGTAGGAGACGCTGTTCCCGTTGGAGGTGCCTTCGGTGGTCCATTCCAGAGCCGCCCGTCCATCGTCCACGAAGACGTTCCGGAACGTGGACTTCATCTCTCCGAAGGTTTTGCGGTAGCTGGTCCAGAACTCTCGCAGTTCGTCGTGGCCGTGAAACGTCCGTGGGACCGATGCGTTGCCGGCCTCGCAGTCGTCGGTGTGAAGCTCGACCAGCGCCTCGACATCCTGGTCTTCCTCCAGCTTCCACAACGCTTCTTTGAAGCTCTCCGCTACTTCCTTTGACAAGGGAACCTCTCTCGTGGTGTCTTGCTATCAGGGTGAGGTTATCTTCTACCCGGTCTCGGAGACTGTAAATCCGCACCCCCTCAATACTCGACCGGGGTGTCAGGGGCGAGGAGTTTCCTCGATCTCGACCCGCTCGATGCTATCTCCGTCCTCCCGGTCTCGCTGCGGGTCGCGCTCCCGGAGGGCGTACACGACGTCCATTCCCTCTACGACCTCGCCGAAGACCGCGTGTTTGCCGTCCAGCCACGGCGTCTCCCCGTGCGTGACGAAGAACTGCGAGCCTCCGGTGTTCGGGCCGGCGTTCGCCATCGAGAGGATGCCTGGCTTGTCGTGCCGGAGGTCTGGATGGAACTCGTCCCGGATCGTATACCCTGGGCTGCCGGTTCCCGTACCCGTCGGGTCGCCGCCCTGCGCCATGAAATCCTTTATGACACGATGGAAGGTCGTCCCGTCGAAGTACCCGTCTCGCGCCAGGAATACGAAGTTGTTGACCGTCTCCGGGGCCTCCTGGGAGAATAGCTTTATCTTGATCAGACCCTTCCCAGTCGCGAAGTTGGCGTAGTAATCGCTCGCCGGGTTGAGGTTCATCTCCGGCGGGCCGTCGTAAGTCTTCTGTGCCATCGTCTCCTACCTCATGGTCGTTTTCGGAGAGCACATGCTATCTCATATCGTCGAGCTTCGGGTCAGCGACGCTAGAGACGCGCCATGAACATCCTGCCCGTAAGGTACAGGCTCAGGCCGAAGTAGTAGACGAGATAAACCAGCGAGAAAACGAGGATCGCAGGGCTCGGGTTCGGCACCTGGAGAAGTATCACCGCGTAGCTGACGAGCCAGAGTGCAGTCAGGGTGAGCGACACTTTTCGGAAAGCGACGGTCCGGGTCGGGTAGACGTACCTGATCGGGATGAAGACCAGGATGGAGCAGAGGCCGAGCGTCGCGCCTACCGCAACCGGTCCGAGCCCGAAGACGATTATGTAGAAAGCCACGACGTTGAAGTAGCTCGGGAAACCGAGGAAGAAGTGATCCTCGGTCTTCGCGTCCACCCGGCAGAACTGGTAACTCGAAGCCAACAGCGGCAGTGCCGCCAGGGCTACGCCTATAGGACCTTGCGGCAGGTACCCGCCGCTCCAGAGTAAGAGCATCGGGGCTAGAACGTAGGTCATGTAGTCCACGATGTTGTCCAAAAGGGCGCCGTCGAAAGACGGTAAAGCCTCACTCACCCGCAGCTTTCGGGCCAGGAGACCGTCGGTGCTGTCTATGGCGAGGGTGGCGAGCATCAGCCACAACGCGCGCGTCGTCTCACCCCCGAAGGCGGCCACCACGATCAAGAGCGCAAGAACCGCCCCGCTCGCCGTGTACAAATGAACAGCGGCGGCCCGGAGACGGAACCAAGGAGGGGTAGTCTCCTCTAAAGTAAGCTCTTCCTCGCCCACGCTACCCATTCCGGAAACCTTCCCCATAAACTTTCTTAGTATTAGCATACAGCATGGACACAATCATAGCAGGCCGGGCTTCTGGGCTTTACAGGAGGATCCCAACACTTGGCACCCGTCCATACCGTCCGATTCCGCTCATCTACAGACGAAAGAGCACATTTTTAGTCTTCTCTACCGCTGAACTTTGCATCGCTAGTAGACATCCTGAAACCGTCAAGCAACACCTTTGTAAAGTTTTTGTAATATTTCCTTGCAATACGTTACGGACCTGTTACAGTCCTTCCCTGTTACTGAAATACAGCCTACTATTGGAGGGGGCTTACGATGAGTACGATCATGGAACGTCGTGTGGCTAGATCTGTTTACGTGTTGGGGGCGATGCTTGCGGTTGTCGTCCTGGCTGGGGTTTTCTCCGCCAAGGCGCAGGCTCAGACCCTGGTGGCGAGCTACTACGGAAACGAGTTGGCCGGTAGTCCGACGGCGAGCGGAGTGCCTTTTGATCCTTACGGTTATACGGCTGCGAGCCTCACCTATCCTCTCGGTACCCAGCTTAGAGTTTGTTATCAGGGTTGCGTGAACGTTACGGTGAACGACCGCGGTCCTTACGTTGCCGGCCGTGACATTGATCTCTCGCTCGGCGCCGCTCAGGCTATCGGACTCGGTGGCGTCGCTCCCGTGGACGTTACGGAGGTTGGATCCGGCGATACTAGCTCGGCCCCGGCCCCGGCTCCCGCCCCGAAGGCGGACCCCGCCCCTGTTGCTGACACCGCGGCTCCCGTCGCCGCAGCGCCCGTAGAGGCGACTCCGGCCGCACCGGCCACTGGTGTCGAGCCGCTCATCTACGAGCAGCCGCAGACCGTGACCTATTCCCCGAGCGTGGTTGACTACACCACCTACAACACCGACACCGTCTACGCTTCCGGTAACGGTTCGGTTAGCGCCTACTCTTACGGCGGCACGGCTACGGCCAGTGCTTACGCCGTCGCATACTAGGATCACTAGAAACTAAAAGAGTAGTTTGCGGCCCCGCCATTTCGGTGGGGCCGCTTTTTGTTTCCTATCTTTTGTTTGGTCTACCTGATCTACTTGAGCCTCTGAAGCGGTTTGTCCGAGCGGCCGGAGTCGCTCTTTATTATCTCTATCTTCTCTTCGGCTTCCAGTTCGTCGAGGGCGTGACGGATCTCTCTTTTGTCTTCCCCGAGTATGCGGTGCCAGTCGGTGGTCGAGTACAGGACGCCGTTTGGTACAGCACCGAGGACTTCGAGGATCTTCGCTTTCGTTCCTTCCACTAATCCAGCCCCAACTTCGCCCAGGCGCTCGCCAAAATCGGGTGTGCCTTCTCTCGGGCTCGCTCAGCCCCAGACTCCAGAAGATCGTCCAACTCTCGCGGGTCGTCCATCAGTTCCAAAGCCCGCTCGCGGATCGGCGCGAGTCCTTCCACGACGACTTCGCCCAGGTCTTTCTTGAAGTCACCGTAGCCCTTGCCCTGGTATTGGTCTTCGATCTCGCGCACGGTGCGTCCCGTGACGGCGGCGTAGATGTCGAGCAGGTTCGTGATGGCTGGTTTGTCCGATGTGGCTGTTACCTCCGCGCCCGAGTCGGTTTTGGCCCGGCGGACCTTGCGCCGTATGGTATCCGGGTCGTCCAGGATGGAGATGTAGCTACCCGCCCTCGGAGAACTCTTGCTCATCTTCTCGGCCGGCTCGTCGAGCGCCATGACCCGCGCCCCGGTCTTCAGGATCATGGGCTCCGGTACGGCGAACGTCTCACCGTAAAGGTGATTGAAACGCCTCGCCAGCGTCCGGGTAAGCTCCAGGTGCTGGCGCTGGTCCTCTCCGACCGGTACGAGGTGCGCGTTGTAGAGCAGTATGTCGGCGGCCATCAGGACGGGATAATCGTAGAGACCGGCGCTCGCCGATTCGGCCTCGCCCTTCTGGGTTTTGTCCTTGAACTGCGTCATGCGTGAGAGTTCGCCGACCCGCGCGACGCAGTTCAAGAGCCAGGAGAGTTCGGCGTGTCCCGAGACCCGGCTCTGGCGAAAGACAACTGATTTCTCCGGGTCTATGCCGGATGCCAGGTAGATCGCCGCAACCTCCCGGATCTTCTGCCGGAGCACCTTCGGGTCCTGTGGAACCGTCAGGGCGTGCAGGTCCACAATGCAGAAGTAGTTCTCGTACTCGTCCTGGATCGAAACCCAGTTCTTGAGCGCCCCCAAATAGTTCCCTACGTGCAAATTTCCGCTAGGCTGTATGCCGCTGAATACGCGCCTTTTCGAATCTCTCTCCATAGACCCTATTCTAGCGGACGGTTCAAGTCCTGGTCCTCCTATCGGCCGCCCGAGAGGAGGAATTGGTCGGAGGTAGCTGGTGATGGTGTTCTCGGACGAGCAGGAAGATGTGCTCTGGCGGCAGTGGCGGAAGGATGACTCGGTTTGGCTGATCGCACGGGTCCTCGGGTGTCACACGTCGCGGGAGATTCACCGTAACGGAGGCTGCGACACCTACCGCGTAGGGGTGGCCGACGCGACCGCACAGCATCGTGCTCAGCGCCCGAAAGTGACTCGGCTCGCTACCGACTAGGAGCTGTTAGGCGCGGTGCGCTCCAGACTCGAGGAGGACTGGTCAGCAGACCGCCGCCCCGCCCAGACCGGGGGAGGTGAGGACGGGCACGAGGAGCCGAGCCGTACAGTGCCTCCTCGTGCCCGTCCTGCGATGGTCAGGATGCGGCGGATTCGCTCGCAACGTCCACGACCCAGGTAATCCCGAACCGGTCTTTAAGCATCCCGTAGAGCGGGGCGAAGGGCGCGGGGGCGAGCGGAGTGAGGATGGTCGCCCCGTCGGCGAGGCCATCCCAGTAGCCCTTGATCTCGTCGGCGTCCGTTCCGCGCAGCGCGACGTAGAAGGGGTTCTCGCCCTTGTCGAAGCCCTTCGAGGGCTGCACGTCGTAGGCCATCACGCGAAAGCCGTTCGATGCGGTCACCTGGCCCCAGGCGACCTGATCGGCCTGCGAGGGGTCCTCGACTGCGTGGATGTCGGTGTAGGTGGCGATCATGACCTCGCCGTCGAATGCCGACTGATAGAAGTCCAGCGCCCTGCGCGCGTCGCCTCGGAAGTTCAGATGGGGTGTAACGTTCACGCTCACAATGTGCTCCTTATCTCTAGAGTTATCTTGTCAGGGCGCACGGAGGCGCCTAACTCAACGGGCTACAAGGGTTTGTCGACCGCGGAGGCGGTCTGGCCGGCCGCGTGAGCCGGTGCATGCCTCCGGCGTCGGTCACGGGGATCAACTCGTCGGGGACCTCGGGGCCGGTTCGGCCGCGACCGGCCCAGGACGGAGCGCCGGCAGTACGACGCCGTCGATCAGTGAGACGAGGAAGTCCCGGTCAAACGGCTTGCGCTGGATAAAGACGCGGTAGGCTGCCATCGACGGGATCACCTGCGACACCGCCTCGACGTCGGCGGAGGCGGGGATCTCGCCGCAGTCGGCCGCCCGCTGCATGAGAACGCGGAGCGCGCCGACCCACGGCTCGACTACCGCGGCGTTCCCCGCCTCGGCGAGCTCCTGGTGGCGCGACATCATCGACGCGAGCCCCGCCATCACCTTGAGCCGGCGCTCACTCTCCACGAGGGACGATGGCCTGATCATCGCGACGAGGTCTCCGCGGAGGGTGCCGGTGTCGGGTAGCCGTTCGAGGTCGGCCTCGTTATCCTCCATGCGGGCGACGGCGTCGAGGACCATCTCCGCCTTCGACGACCAGCGGCGGTAGACGGTCCCCTTACCGGCCTTCGCCCGCGCCGCCACCACGTCCATCGTCATGCCGTCGTAGCCGACCTCGGCGAGCACATCGAGTGACGCGTCGAGGATCGCGGCGTCTCGCGTGTGATCTCGCTTCCGTCCGAGCCGTACGGGCTGGCCTCGTTCAGCTTCGATGGCCCGGTCGTTCGGAATCTCGAACTCCCCGATGGAATCGTCTTGCGTCATGGCGTCTGTCTCCTCGTTGTTCTTTGCCACTCCATATTATGGTACTGTATAGTTCTGGAAATTTCAAGTTTCGGAACTAATTCGTTCCGCATATGTGACAGGTACGGCGCAGCACAGTCCTTCCCGTCTCCTGCTCACCCGTCGCCAAGCCGTGGTTCGACCGCGCAGATAAGGACTTTGCCCCGCCTCAACGTACCGAAGGTCGGTTGAGTACAACCACCCGGGCTCCGCCGCGTCGGCCGAGGTGGGGCGTATGCGCACAGTGTCGCAACATCGGACGCTGGATGGGGTAGGATGGCCCGATGCGCCACGTATCCGACGACGAGCGCCGCGCCCGGCTGGCCGTCCGGCACGCGCTGGCCCCGGCGTTCCGCCTCGACTCTCCGGAGGCCGCCACCCGAGCGATGACCGTGCTGCACTCCACCGAGCCGGCCACTGTCTACCTGTCTTGCTGGGCGCGCGTTGGATCGCTCGAGGTCGCCGACGTCGACCGGGCGCTCTACGATGACCGCAGCCTCGTGAAGCAGCTGGCTATGCGCCGCACCCTCTTCGTGTTCCCGCGCGACCTGCTGCCGGCGGTGTGGCCCAGCGCGTCTGCCCGGGTCGCGGGCATCGAGCGGGCCCGGATGTCCAAGGACGCCGTCAAGGCCGGGCTCGCTGACGACGGTGACGACTGGCTCGACCGCGCCCGGGCCGAGGTCCTCGCGGTGCTCGCCGACGCGCCCGACGGCCGCTCGGCCTTCGAGGTACGCCAGGCGGTGCCGATGATCGACGTGAAGGTGGCGGTGTCGGCGGGCTCTGCGTGGTCGGCGTCCAGGGTGCTCACCCACCTGGGTGCCACCGCCGACGTCGTGCGCGGCGCCAACACCGGTCACTGGCGCACCTCGCGGCCGCGCTGGACCCTGATGCGGCACTGGCTCGGCGACGTCCCCTTGCCGCTGCCCGCCTCAGACGGCTACCGTGAGGTCGTGCGCCGCTGGCTACACACATTCGGCCCCGGCACCGAGGACGACCTCGCCTGGTGGCTGGGTGCTACCAAGACCGTGGTGCGGGCGGCACTTGCTGAGCTCGACGCCGTCGCGGTCTCGCTAGAAGCGAAGCTGGGCGGCACCGGCTGGCTGCTGCCCGACGACCTCGACAAGGTGCCTGACCCCGGCTCGTGGGTGGCGCTGCTGCCGGTGCTCGATCCAACCGTGATGGGCTGGAAGGGGCGCGACTTCTACCTCGGTCCAGCGAAGCTCCGCGACCAGCTCTTCGACCGCAGCGGCAACGCCGGCACTACCGCCTGGGTCGACGGCCGGGTGGTGGGCTGCTGGGTGCAGGACGACGCCGGTGTCGTCCTGGTGAGGTTGCTGGAGCGAGTTTCGGCCCGCGCTCGTCGCGCCCTCGACGCCGAGGCGTCGCGGCTGACCACGTGGCTCGGCGGTGTCCACATCAGGACCGGGTTGCTATCGCCGGCCATGAAATCCGACCCACCCGCCACGGAGGTTCCGGCATAAATCGCCAGCCGCCCGAGCAGCAGCCGCAAGAAGTAGTGACTCGCGCGCCAGTGACGGCCTCAACGACGCGCAGCGGCGCCGGCGGCCGTAGCGTTGGAAGTGTCCAGTGATGCGCTGGTCGGTTGAGACCGCCGCGGTTTCAAGCTCCGGTCTTTTCTATCGGCCGCCCCCCAGGTTCTCCCGGACCGCGCGGACCATGTCCTCCGAAGAACGTCCGCTATCCCGCCGTTCATCCATCTTTATGACCGTGTACGCCCGACCGACGCCCATCTCGAAGACGGCCGCCTGGGCCTTCGCTATCGCAGCGTAGGCCTCTTCCACGGTCTCCGCCTCAACCGTCGTCCCCATCGGACCGAGCGTGCACTTCAGGCCGGAAGCTTCCAATTCCTTTACGGCCGCCGCCACGTACTTGCTCACGCTGGGACCCTCCGTCCCGAGCGGGGCGATGCTTACCTCTGCTACGATCATACGCCGGTCCTTTCTCTCCAACTACCTTCTGGATCAGTCTACCCGAAGAGCTAAGAGGCTAGAGCATCTTCTATCCGTCGCGCCGCCGCGACGACCTCCCCGGCCATCCGCTCCCCAGGGCTCTCCCCGAGGCGGGCGATCGGACCGCTCACCCCGATCGCCGCGACCACAACCCCCGCCCTGAAAACCGGAGTGCTCACGCTCGCCACCCCCCGTTCCCGCTCGGCCACGCTCTCCGCCCAACCCCGCTCCCGAACCTCCACGAGCCGTCTTTCTTCCACCCCAAGACTGTTTCCATCATCCGCCCAGGCGAGCAGCACCCTTCCCGCCGATCCCCTCACGAGCGGCAACACCTCACCGACCGCAACCGTTGTCCTGAGCCCCGTCGCCCGCTCGAAAGACGCTACGCAGACCCTCCCGTCTCCCTCCCTCACGTAGAGCTGCGTACTCTCCCCGGTCGCATCCCTAAGCCGGACGAGCGCCGGTCGCGCCGCCTCGACCAACCCTGGCGAAGCCTCCGCCGCTGCCAGCTCTCCCCACCCCAGCAACCTCAAGCCCAACCTGTACCCGCCATTGCCCCGCGCCACCAGCCCGTGCGTTTCGAGAGCCGCGAGCAGCCGGTGCGCCGTCGGACGAGGTATTCCCGTCCCCTCGACCACCGCCGCCAACCCCGCCGGACCACCCGCCGCCAGAAACGTCAGGATCGCCACGGATTTGTCCAATACCCCGACCCCGCTCTTGCCGGACGGAGTAGTAACATCTATACTGTCCATATTGTGGTCAGTATGTCTCATAATGTGAGACAAAACAAGGAGAAGTGTGGTTTGGTTCGGGAGTGGGACGCGGCTCTATACGAGGGGCTCTCTTCGCCACAGACTCGTTGGGGGGCGAGTCTGTTGGAACGTGTTGCGCTGCGCGGGAACGAGGCCGTTATAGACGCCGGGTGTGGGACCGGACGGGTGACGGAGTTATTGCTGGATCGCTTGCCGGGGGGGACGGTGCTCGCGGTGGACGGTTCGTGGGCGATGGTCGAGGCGGCCCGGAGTCGTTTCACTGAAGAGCCTCGCGTGCGGGTGGAGCAGCAGGATCTGACGCTTCTGGAGGTGGCGGAGCCGGTGGATCTCATTTTCTCTACCGCTACGCTCCATTGGATAAAGGACCACGACAACCTCTTCCGGCGGTTGGCCGGCGCCTTGGAACCGGGCGGCCGGCTCGTGGCCCAGTGTGGAGGCGAGGGTAACATCTCGCGCGCGACGGAGGCTGTGGCTGAGGTCAGGGAGGAGGATCGCTACCGGGCGTATTTCGAGGGCTTTAGTGACGACAAGCACTACGCGGGTGTAGCGGCGACAGAGGTCCGGCTGAAGGCCGCTGGTTTTACGGACATCGAGGTCTGGACGCATGAGGAGCCGACTGCGTTCGGTTCGGTGGGAGAGTTGGCCCGCTTTCTGGCGACTGTTGTGCTCGGCGGGCATCTCCCACGCTTGCCGGAAGAGGATCGCGAACCGTTCGCTACGGCTGTCGCGGAGAGGGTCGCGGCCAAGACCGTCGTGGAGACCGGGGAAGACGCGCCGACTCTGGACTACGTGCGCCTGAACGTGATGGCGACACGCGCCGGGCGGGCCGCTTGACCGTCGGGGCGCTGTTCGACGCTGGGGCTCGGGACTACGATCTGGCTCGCCGGCAGCTCGTGCCTGGTCTCGACCGGGCTTATGGGGCCGTTCTGAAGAGCATCCCGTACAAGCGGGGGCGGGAGATAAGGGTTCTGGATCTCGGCGCCGGGACAGGGCTTTTGAGCGCGATGGTCGCCGGGAAGTTTCCGAACTCACGGGTGACGCTCGTGGACATCTCGGTCGGGATGCTCCGGGTCGCGCGGCGGCGTTTGAACGAGGAGTTCCCCGGAGAGGCGGGGCGCTTTGAGTTTCGTACCATGGACTTCGCGCGCAAGGCGCTCTCCGGGGAGTTCGACCTGGTGGTGTCGGCTCTCTCCATCCACCACCTAACCGACAGGGATAAACAGGAGTTGTTCAGAAGGATACGCGACGTACTTACCGATGATGGCTACTTCGTAAACGCGGACCAGATAGCCGGAGAAACGCCGGAAGAAGAAGAGCGGCTCCAAAAATGGTGGCTGGGCCGGGTGCGAAAGGCCGGCGTTTCCGAAAAAGACCTTGACGCCGCGCTCACGCGTATGAGGGCTGACAAGAACGCCACTCTGGAGGCGCAGCTGGGATGGCTCGAAGGAGTAGGTTTCGAGGCGGTGCGATGCGTGTATCAGCATCACAGGTTCGTGGTCTACGGAGGCGTCAAGGAGAGCGGGAAGTTAGACAACAGTAGAAAGGACGGAGATGAGTAGTACGGAGAACAGAGCAGAGACGCTCGTTGAGAAAGTCTGGGAGAAGCACGTGGTGAGGAGCGCCGAAGGCGAGCCGGATCTCCTGTACGTTGACCTTCACCTCGTCCACGAGGTAACCAGCCCGCAGGCCTTCGAGGGCTTGCGGTTCGCGGGACGCAAGGTACGCCGCCCCGACCTCACCTACGCGACGATGGACCACAACGTACCGACTTCTGAGTTCGGGATGCCCATAGAGGACAAGGTCTCGGCGAAGCAGATGGATGCGCTGGAGAAGAACTGCGAGGAGTTCGGTATCGAACTCAACAAGTGGGGCTCAATCGGGCAGGGGATCGTGCACATCATCGGGCCTGAGATGGGCCTGACGCAGCCGGGGCTCGTCATTGTCTGCGGCGACTCCCACACCGCGACCCACGGCGCATTCGGGGCGCTGGCGTTCGGTATCGGTACATCGGAGGTCGAGCACGTCCTGGCGACCCAGACCCTGCAGCAGAGCCGCCCGAAGACCATGTCCGTCACCATCGAGGGTGAACCTGCGCCAGAGATCACCGCCAAAGACATCATGCTCGGCATCCTGAACCGCATCGGGACCGGCGGCGGCGTGGGACACGTCATCGAGTACAGGGGCGAAGCCATCCGCAACCTCTCGATGGAAGGCCGAATGACCATCTGCAACATGTCTATCGAGGGAGGCGCCCGAGCCGGACTCGTCGCGCCCGACGAGACGACCTTCGAGTATCTCAAGGACAAGCCCTACGCCCCGAAAGACGAGGATTGGGACGCGGCGGTCGAGGAGTGGAGGAGTCTTCGAACCGACGAAGGCGCAGAGTACGACAAAGAGGTCGTCATCCAGGCCGAGGATCTCGTGCCGTACGTCTCGTGGGGTACGACTCCGGCCCAGACTGTTGGTCTCGACGACGCGGTCCCCGAGCCACAGAACGAAGGCCACGAGCGGGCCTTGAAGTACATGGACCTCGTGCCGGGAACCCCGATCCGGGAGATAGAGGTGGACACCGTCTTCCTCGGCTCTTGCACCAACGCCCGCATCGAAGACCTGCGCGCCGCTGCCCGCGTCCTCGAAGGCCACAAGGTAAAAGAGGGCATCCGGGCGATGGTCGTCCCCGGCTCCATGCGCGTCAAGAAGCAGGCCGAGGAAGAGGGACTTGCCGACATCTTTACGGAGGCGGGCTTCGACTGGAGGAACGCCGGGTGCTCAATGTGCCTCGGGATGAACCCGGACATCTTGCAGCCAGGCGAGCGGTGCGCCTCGACCTCGAACCGCAACTTCGAGGGGCGGCAGGGCAAGGGCGGCAGGACGCATCTCGTCAGTCCGGTGGTGGCGGCGGCGACGGCGGTAATGGGGCGGTTCGCCTCGCCCAGCGAACTCGGCGTACCCGTGGAGGTGAGTTAGATGGAAGCAGTAAAGAGTGTAGAAGGAAAGGCGTTGCCGCTCGGCTGGGACGACGTGGATACGGACCAGATCGTCCCCTCCGACGCCCTCAAACGCATAGAGCGGACAGGATTCGGCCAGTTCCTGTTCTCCAGTTGGCGCGACGATCCGGACTTCGTGATGAACAAACCCGAGCACGAAGGAGCGGTGGTACTCATCGCGGGCCAGAACTTCGGCTCCGGTTCCAGCCGCGAGCACGCGCCCTGGGCCATCCAAGACTACGGCTTCGGGGCCGTCATAGCACCCTCCTTCGCCGACATCTTCAAGAACAACTGCGCCAAAATAGGGTTGCTCGCCGTAGATCTGCCGGAAGAGGCCG
>JBBPZK010000149.1:0-10757 GCA_038199155.1 Rubrobacterales bacterium
ACGAGGAGCGTCAGCGTCGCGGCGACCAGGCGACCGTGACCAGCCAGCCAGCTCCCAGCCCGTGCCGGACTCCGTTTAGAGCCCGACCGGAGGTCTTCGAGCATGGCCCCGGCCGAAGGGTAGCGGTCTTCCGGGTCTTTAGCGAGGGCTTTCAGGATCACGGCTTCCATGTGCGGTGAGATGCGCTGGTTCAGCTCTCGCGGGGGTTTCGGGTCTTCGCGGAGTTGTCGGCGCGTCAGGCTCTTTAGGTCTCCGACGAACGGCGGCTCTCCCGTCAGGCAGTTGTAGAGGAGGATGCCGACCGAGTAAATATCGCTCCGCTGGGTCGTCTGCTTTCCCGTTAGCTGCTCCGGCGACATATACCGGGCGCTGCCGATGATCTCCCCCGGCTCGCCCGCCTCTTCATCCTCGACGATACGCGCGATGCCGAAGTCGGCCACCTTCACGATCCCGTCTTCATCTATAAGGATGTTCGAGGGTTTGATGTCCCGATGTATGACACCCCTGCGGTGGGCGTAGGAGAGAGCGCCGAGAAGTTGGGCCGCCACATCGCGCGTGAAAGACTCACCCAACCGCCGCCCCCCTTCCAGCAGCTTCCCGATGTCGTCACCGCAGACGCACTCGGCTACTATGAAAGGCGTCCGTTCGTCCTGGGAGATGTCGTAGACCCTGACGATATTCTCGTGGTCCAGGTAGGCCATCGCCCGCGCCTCCTGCTCGAAGCGACGCTGGAAGGTCGGGTTGTCGGCGAACTGGTTGCGGAGTGTTTTCAAAGCGACGGTACGCCCCAAGACCTCGTCCTCCGCCCGGTAGACGACGGCCATCCCGCCCCTACCTAGCGTTCCCTGAATCCTGTATCGTCCTCCGAGGACGGTCTTTACCGAAACGTCCAGTGCCTTGATGCCTCCCGCAGTATTCTCCCTGAACTACAGCAATTATATATATCTCGCACCCGATGGTCACGTCTTTGGCCGGATCACTCTCCCGGCACCCAACATAACGCAGGATAACAAGATTTGGCCCAACATCTAGGGGTAGAGTAACGCCCCTTCGCGTAGTACATAATAGGCTTGTTTCAGCGTCGGGCGCCAACGGAGCGAAAAAGGGGAGATATGAGGGTTGATTTCGAGAGGTATCTGAAGTACGAGGAGTTGTCCGACACCCTGCGCGCTTTCGCGGAGGAGTACCCCGAACTCTGCGAGATCGTCTCCATCGGGAAGAGTTACGAGGGGCGGGACATCTGGCTCGTGGAGATCACCGACCACTCCACAGGCCCCGCCTCTGATAAACCGGCCTTCTGGGTCGACGCAAACACCCACGCCGGCGAAGTGACGGGCTCAATGTCGGCCCTTCACCTTATACAAACCCTCCTCGAAGGCCACGACTCAGACGCCCGCATCACGACCCTCCTGAAACGCCAGGCTTTCTACGTCCTGCCGCGCCTCTCCCCCGACGGCGCCGAGCGCTACCTGACCACACCCCACAACCTCCGGGCGACCACCCGCCCCTGGCCCGAGCCGGAGGAAGAACCTGGTCTCCAACCGGAGGACATAGACGGCGACGGCCACATCCTCCAGATGCGCGTCGAGGACGAGCACGGAGAGTGGCGCATCTCCGAGAAAGACAGGCGGCTGATGGTCCCACGACTCCCGGACGAGGCGGAGCCCGATGAGACCTACTACCGGCTCTACCGGGAAGGGACCTTCAAAGACTATGATGGCTTCTCGCGTAAGATAGCCCGTCCGCTCTACGGTCTGGACATGAACCGCCAGTACCCTCACGCCTGGCGCGAGGAGAACGAGCAGTCCGGCGCTGGGCCTTACCCGCTCTCGGAGCCGGAGGCGCGTTCACAGGTCGATGCTCTCCTCGCCCGCAAAAACGTCTTCTCGGCTCACACCTACCACACCTTCTGCGGGGCCATCCTGCGGCCTTTCTCCGACAGGGAAGACCTCCAGATGCCAGAGCACGACCTGGCTGTTTTCAAGGCAATAGGAGACCGGGGAACGGAGATCACCGGCTACCCGAACATCTCCGTCTACCACGACTTCCGCTACGATCCGAGGGACGTGATGACCGGCGCCTTCGACGACTGGGCCTATTCGAGCTACGGCGTCTTCGCGTTCACCATAGAGTTCTGGAGCCTGGCGAGAAACGCCGGCATCGAGGTCGACGACTTCATAGAGCTCTTCCGCAGGCCTTCGGAGGAGCAGCAGTTAAAGATGCTCGCCTGGAACGACCGGGAGCTAGACGGCGAAGGTTTCGCCCCGTGGACGAGCTTCGACCATCCACAACTCGGGCGGGTGGAGATCGGGGGTTGGAAGACCAAATTCACCTTCCAGAACCCACCTCCGAAGTTCCTAGAAGCCGAGTGCCGCAAGCTCACCAACTTCGCTCTCTCCCACGCCTCCTGCGCCCCACGCCTGAGAGCAGAGCTTTCGGAACAGGAGTTGCCGGGCGGCCTGCGCAAACTGGAACTGACAGTCGAGAACACGGGCTACTTGCCGACCAACGTAAGCCGGATAGCCGCCGACAAGAAGGCGGTCAAGCCCGTGGAGATAGAGATAAAGTTGCCGGAGGTAGCGTCGCTCGTCTCTGGCGAGGAGGAGGTAGACCTCGGGCACTTGAGCGGGCGGTCCTCTTTAGAGGGTAACTCGTGGAAAAACCCGGCGTTCTGGGCCGGTCTCCCCTCGGACTACGCCCGGCGCGTGGCGTGGATAGTGAGCGGAGAAGGCACGGTCGAAGTCGAGGTCCGGAGCGGGAAAGCTGGAACCTTGCGTTTACATAGCAACTAGCCGTCCCTATCCAGTTTCTGACTCGAAAGCGTGAGACCACACTGGAAAGCGCGGCTCCGGGAAACGTTCAAGGTCCAGGCTCGGGCCAGCCATGAACCCCATCGAGCACAGCGGCGTCTGGTTTCCTGAATATAGCCGTGGTCGGCACTCAGTTTTCGGGGCGGTCCGCGAAGAACACGTTCATGCCGTCGAGATCAGAGAGGTAGGTCTCGATGCCCGCTATGCGGTCTCCCCGGATCATACACACGGTCGCCAAATGCTCATCGAGGACGCGCTCGTCCCGGCGAGCCGTGTTGTGCAGGGCCAGCGCCACGTTGTCGCGGCTAACCAACACGTGCTCAAGAGCGAAGGTCAGCCCGTAGCTGGCGATCAACTCGGCTCGGACGATAACAGCGTCGACACCCTCCGCCGTGCCGGAAATCTGATTATCGCCGGGCAGTGTCCATGTGACCTCTGGATCCATGATCGTGCGCAGCAACGACCAGTCCTTCGTGGTCAACGCCCGCTGGAAGGTGGTTGCCAAATCTTGCTTGACATGCTCCGTGGTCATTGCATCCGCCTCCTGGTACTGTTCGACTGTAATCGAACAGTACCAGGCATCAAACGTGTCATCAAGCGTACGACCACTCGGCTCCTGTCGTACCATTTGAAATATGTCTGGTTCAGATCAACCTGACAGGGAGGCGTTGCGGATCGAGGATGTGCTAGTGGCGTTGGACAATCCGGTGCGCTTGCGTGTCATACGCACGCTCGCCGCCGGCGAAGAGATGACGTGCCAGGAGATATTACCGGACATGACGAAAAGTAGCGCAAGTCACCACTGGCGCGTATTGTGCGAGAACGGCATCGTCGAGCAGCGCCGGGAAGGCCGCTACCTCTACTTGCGTCTAAGACGTGCCGACCTGGACAGTCGTTTTCCGGGAGTTCTGGACGCGGTTACCAACGGGTGATCGCGCGACCAAAAAGTATCCGCCTTCGACAATACCCTCCGGTTAGCGGCGCACAACGCTCCCGGCGAGATGCAAACCAGAGAAAGAAGCCGGGAGAGGCGATCTCTGGACCATCTCACGCTTTTCGCGCCAGAGACTAGCTGACGTCCGTTATACGGGCGGCGACCCAGACTTTCTCCTCGGACGTGATGTACTCGCCCCGCCACGAGACGCCCTTTAGCCGGTTAAAGAGGCGGGCTGCCTCGGTCGGGTCTTCGAGTCCTATCTCGGCGCCGAGGGCTTCGATCTCGTCGCGGGAGATGTTGGCCGGCACCTCCTCCAGACGCTGTTTGAGAACCTCCCGCATCTTCGTCTGGTACTGCCGATCCGGGGTGCGCCGCCGATAACGTCCCTGCTCCTGCTCTATCATGGTTCACCTCCTGGAATTCCGTGTACCCTCGCGGTCAGTTTGCATGCATATCGGAAATGAAACTGTCGTCGCTAACACTAAATCTGCTCCAGCTCCTCTAGTAGATCCAACACCACCTCAACCAGCCGCTCTCCCTGATAAAAACCTCTTACGTTCGAGTCGCCGTCGACGATCACTATCGCCGCTGCCCTGTTAGTCCTCCTGACGCCGTAAGAGTGGCTGACGAAGCCTCCCCAGTCGGGCAGTATGATCACGTATTCGGCAGGGTCTACGTCAGACGGCAGCTCGACCGCTGCCTTTTCGTAAGCCTGGTTCAAGACAAGGGCGACCGTCATCCAGTAGACCGGCGGCACGATGGAGAGGTCGATGACACTCGCGACGGTTGCCTGATCCGGTTCAGGATAGCGGGCGCGGACGGCGCGGTTGATCTCCCGTGCCGTCGGGGCCGTTCCCTGGAGGTGGAAGATCAAAACAAGCGGACGGCCCGCCAAACCGTCCAGGCTGAACTGCCGACCCGAACCGGCCGCCAACAACCGGAACTCCGGAGCCCGCTCCCCATTCTCCATCCTCTGCTCCATACTGGGCGTTCTCTAGCTCTTTCTCTTCCTCATACGGGCGCGCGCTCCTTCGAGGACGGAGTAGCCGACCGGCACCACAAGCAGAGTCAGGAAGGTCGAGGTCACCAGACCACCGACCACCGGGATGGCGAGGCTACTGGAGATCAGGGTGCTCCCGCCGCCAACACCGAGCGCCAGCGGCGTGAGCGCTCCGATGGTGACCAGGGCCGTCATCAGGATCGGCCGCAGACGCGCCCTCCCGGCCTCGACGATCGAGTCGTCCAGCGAGTCGTGATGCTCGCGGGCGTTTATGACGAAGTCGATCAAGAGGATGGCGTTAGCCACCACTATCCCGATCAAGAGCAATACTCCGAGCAGCGCCGGGACGCTCAAAGAGGTGCCGGTCAGGAGCAACGCCCCGAAAGCACCGGCTGTCGTCAGCGGTATCGCCAGCAGGATCACCAACGGGGTCAGGAGCGAGCGGAAGAAGACGACCAGGATCAGGTAAACCAACGCAATGGCGACCGCGATGGCGAGGAGCAGCTTCTGGAAGCTCTGGGCGATGTCCTCCGACTCGCCCCCGACACTAGCCTTCACACCTCCCGGCAGGTCCAGCTTATCCAGCGTGGAAGCAACCTGGCCGGAGACGGCGTTCGAGTTCTTCGAGACTATGGTCCCCGTGACGGTCACGGCCCGCTGCCCATCCACCCGGCTTATCGCCGTCGGGGCGGCGACCTTACTAACCTCAGCCACGTCGCCGACGGTCGCCCCAGGACCCGCGGGCAACTCCCGAACCTGCTTCAAGTTATCCACCGAGCCGGCGGGCAGTCCCACCGAAACCGGCGTATCACCTACGCTGAGTTGGCTCCGGTCGCTTAGAAAGACGCCCAGGGTTTGCGAGACGCCGCCCGGAGAGAGCCCGGCTTTCGCGGCCTTCTTCGCGTCGAGGGCGACGTTTACCTCCGGCGCGCCACCGGTTATGTCGCTCTGGACGTTCGTCAGATCTCTGTTGTTGGAGAGCTTCTCGACCACCTTGTCGGAGGATTGCTTTAACTCCTTCTCGGAACCCTTGGTAAGCTGGACTTCGAGACCGCCGGAGGCTGGTCCCTGGTTCTGGACCTGTATCTGGAAGTCTCCCCGCCCGTAGAGATCCCGCCCCTCTTTCTGGAGGCGGTTCACGACCCCGTCCACGCTCGCGTCTTTCTTGACGGTGACGAACGCCTGGGCCGTATTGTCGGAGCGGTTGCCGCTCGGGTCGAAATTGTTCTGGCCGCCGATGGAGAGCTGGTAGCTCTTCACACCCGCGTCTTTACTCATGGCCTTCTCGAAAGGCTTTAGCTCGTCACTCGTCTTGCCCAGATAGGTCCCGGTCGGGAGCGTAACGTCGGCGACCAGTAGACGCACCTCGCTCGGCGGGAAGAAGCTCACCGCCAAGAACGGCACGACACCCAAACCACCGGCGAAGACCAGAAGCGCCAGCACCAGCACCACCACCCGGTTCCGGAGGCTCCAACGCAGAGCCGGGGTGTAGATACCGACCAACCGGCCTTCTCCCTCGTCCCGTTCCCGATGGTCGGGGACTGTATCGTCGTCCGGAGAGGTTCGTGGGCGGAGCAAAAGAAAGACTACAAAAGCCACGACGAGAACGGCTGCTACTATCGCGAGCGCGATAACCGAGGTTTCGGGACCGAAGAGGACGCCTTCTACCGCGCCCGTCAGTCCGGCGACTGCGACGGTCGCAACTCCCACGAGGACGAAGGCCGCAACGCCGAGCAAGACCCGGAGAACCCACCGCTTTCCGCCACTTCTAGAGTCTTGGCTGGCGGCGGGCGCGGTCTCGTTCCCGGTTTTCCGTTTCAAGAAAAGGCTTACCAGGACCGGGATTATGGTGACCGCGACGATCAAGGACGCGGCGAGCGCGAAGGCGACCGTCAGGGAGAGCGGCAAGAAGAACTTGCTTATGATGCCGCCGACGAGCCCGAGCGGCAGGAAGACGGCTGCGGTCGAGAGGGTCGAGGAGGTGATGGCGCTCGCCACCTCGGTGGTCCCCTTGAACGCAGCCGCTTCCGGCTCGTAGCCTTCTTGCACGTAGCGGTAGGAGTTCTCCAGCACGACTATGGCATCGTCCACGACCCGGCCGATGGCGATGGTGAGGCCGGCAAGGGTGATGATGTTGAGCGTCAGGTTGTCGCCCCAGGAGAAGAGCAGGGCGGCCAGCACCGAGGTTGGCAGGGAAATGGCCGTGACGAGGGTCGCCCGGATGCTCCGCAGGAAGAGCAAGATAATGAGAACAGCGACGGCAGCCCCGATCAGGGCTTTCTCGATCAGGCCGCTGATCGACTCTTTCACGTCGTCCGCAGAGTTTGCGATGACGCGGACCTGGTCGGCCCCGATCCTATCCCGCACCTGCCCGAGCGACTCCTCGACGCCATTCGCGACATCGATAGTATTGGCGTCTGAGTCCTTGACGACGTTGAGCCCTAGACTCGGCTCACCATTGGTCCGCGAAATGCCGGAGATGTTCGACTCTACCTTCTTCACCTCCGCCACATCCTTCAGCAAAACCGGCTCCGCCGTCCCACCGGAAACGCCACCGGACGGCGGAGCCCCAGAAGGAGATCCTCCCTGAGCGGCGTCCGGCAGGCTACCTTGCGCGGCCCCGCCGGATGCTCCACCAGACCCGCCGCTTGGACTACCGCTGACGGCTGCGCCCGCCGCTCCTATCGGCAGGTTCTTCAGGGCTTCGACATTGTTTAGCTGGCTTTCGGCGCGCACCGGGGTCGCGAGCCCGTCTATCCTGACGTCTCCGACGGGGGCGTTCACGTCCGCCCCGCTGATGGCGCCGACTACGGCGCTGGTCGGTATATTCTTCTCTTTCAGTTTCTTCGGATCGAGGCTGACTTGTATCTCTTTTTGGGCGCCCCCGACGAGGTCCACGTTCGCGGTGCCAGGTACGTCTTCGAGTAGCGGAACCACCTTGTCCTGGGCGTATTTCGTGAGGTCTACCAGGTTCCCGTCCTTCGCGGCTAAGGAGATGTTCATGATCGGGAAAGAAGAAGAGGACTGGCGGTTGACCTCCGGTTGAGAGGCTTCGGGAGGTAGCGAAACACTGTCCAGGCTGCGGCGGATCTCATCCTCCGCCTGTTTGGCGTCCGTATCTAAACTCAGTTGCACGAGCACCACGGACAACCCCTGCGAGGAGGTCGACTGTGTACTGTCTATGCCCTGCACGTTGCCGAGCGCGGAATCTATCGGCTGCGTGACCTGTTCGTCCACCAGTTCAGGTCCCGCGCCCGGCACCGGGGTCGCGATGGTTATGGTCGGGAACTCTATGTTCGGCAGAAGCTCCTGGTTGAGCCGCGTCGAGGCGTACGCGCCGCTCGCTATGAGGAGTACGGCAGCCAGGATCACCACGGACTTGTTTTTCAAACTCCAACCGATGATGCTTCTCATCTAACGTCCTCCCCGGATAGAGGACCAAGTCCCTGAACGAGAAGCTTCAATCCTTTTAGAAACGCCCGCGCCTCTTCTTCCGTCATACGCTCGACCACCCAGACAAGTTGCTCGCGATGCCGCTCCAGGATCCGACGGGATATCTCCTGCATCCCCGGCACGTAATCTACGAGCACCACCCGCCGATCCCTCGTATCGTGGCGCCGCTCGACCATCCCGATCTCCACGAGCCGGTCCACGAGCTGCGTAACCGCCGGAGACGACACACCCAGAGCCTCTGCCAACTGCCGGATGGAATGAGGCCCACGAACCAACGAAATCATGATCTGGATATGACCCGGAGAAACGTGCACGTCCGTCGGTATGCCCCGACGCGAGATCTCATCGAACTCCACCACGTCCGGACGGTCCAACAATCGCCCCAAAACCGGCAACAACATGACGACCTCGTCAACCAACCGCTCGCGTTCCAACTCACACCTTTGATTAAGCTACTTACTTAAGTTCCTTAATCATATCATGGGTTTCTGATAGTATCGTGAGGAATATCTCGTGTGGATCGCGAGTAGAGAGCAGGCGTTCGGATTTCTGGAGGTTGGATGGCTAGGCTCGGGGCGGCGCTGGCGGCGTGCGGAGTTATTGGGGGACTCGCGGCTTGGAATAGGAAGTTGGAGAAGAGCGGCGGCGAAAACGAAGGATTGGGGGGCGAGGTCCGCTACTACCGCTGGCGGGGTGGAGACCTCGCGTACACGGTTGCGGGCGATCCCGACGCCGAGCCTCTAGTCCTGGTACACGGCATCTACGCCGGGGCGTCTTCTTTCGAGTTCAAGAAGAACTTCGGGGAGTTGTCGGAGAGCTTCCGGGTCTACGCGCTCGACTTGCTCGGGTGCGGTATGTCGGAACGCCCGGCGAAGCGCTACGAGCCGGAGGACGTAACTTCACAGATAGAGGACTTCGTGCGCGAGGAGGTCGGGGGACGGGCGCACCTCGTCGCGAGTTCCCTAAGCGGCGCGTTGGCTATCCCGGCCGCCGTCCGGAGCCCGAGGCTCTTCGGTAAACTCGTGCTCGTCTGCCCGACCGGGTACGTCAGCCTGGACCGGCAGTCGGGGCTTTTGGGAGACTTCGTTTACGGGCTCTTCTTGGCACCCGTGTTCGGGGACTCGCTCTACCACGCCATCGTCTCGCGGCGGGGCATCCGTTATTACCTGGCGCGGATGGCTTACCACGACCCGTCGTTCGTGACGGAGGGCCTGATCGACGGCTACTATCGGGCGGGGCATGGTCGGGGGGCGAAGTATCTGCCGGCGTCTTTTGTATCGGGCAAGCTCAACATCGGGGTCGCCGACTACTGGCCGCGGGTACCGCACCCGTCCCTGATCTGCTGGGGTTACGAAGCCAAGACCACGCCGGTCCAAGAGGCCGAGGACTTCCTCCAGCAAAACCTCCGCTCAGAACCCCGCATCTTCAAGGACGCCGCCCTCCTGCCCCAGGACGAGCGCGCCGACACCTTCAACCGCGAAGTACGAGAGTTCCTGCTCCCGAAAAGCGATACGGATACCGAGGAAACCTAGCCAGAAATCGTGAACGCCCCGCCGGAGTGCAGTGCGGCGGAAACGAACCTGGAAATTCCACGCCCCGCTCCGGCCTCGAAACATACAGCCAGAGTGAATAACCATACGGCTCGAGTTGCGAGCAGGCACAAGGTCAGATAACTAGAGGTGCAATATTTGGTCCGCTATGTTGATTCGGCCGGAGAACGGAGCTTCCGGGAAGTCCGCAGGACTCGCGAATCCCTCCGAAAGCCCCATATCTATACAGAAAACTGGATTGCCAGTAACTACGGTTCTCGGAAATACAAGGCACTTAGCGCTCGCCTTCCGTAACTTACGATTCTGCGTCATTGCTACTCTTAGTCCCTGTACGGCTTTCCTGCACGGAACGCTGCTTCCGAGCGGTGGCAATCGTTAGCCGCCAGCAAACTGGAAGAGGTAGACGAACTCATCGCCAACCTCCGTCGAATGAGAGAGTTGTTGGCCGAGGCCCTGCGGTGCGAGTGTGCCAGCCTCGACGAGTGTGCCCAGCTACTATCCAATGATAGACGGGCATGATGGCGCCTTCATCTCTTCATCACCTAGAGTTCGGAAGACCCACGAGTTTATGGGTCGGGCTGAAATACCGAACTAATTCCCCGCTCGCGGGACCATAAGCGTCATCCGCCGGCTAGCGTGCCGGAGACCGTCGGGACCAGCAACTCCTCGATTTGGTCCGGCGTCTTGTCGCGGAGGTCGGACTCTAACTCCGTGGTGCTGAGCACAACGAGTATGCCGCCCACGCATTTGACACGGAAAGCCAGCTGCTCGTCGGTGACGTTCGGCAGCACCGCTCGCAGACGCTCGAGGAGGCTTTCGTGCGCGCGCCCGGTTGCCACGCCGACCCACTCATTCAACTCGTGGGGTGGGTCGGTGGTCAGGCGGGCGAGGACGCGCACGTAGGGTCGACCCTTACTGGAGGGTCCTCTAAGCGCCTGGACCATCGGGCGGAAGTAGGCAGCGGCTATGTCGTGGAGGGTGGGATCGGCGCCGAGAGCGTCGAGCTC
>JBBPZK010000150.1:0-9768 GCA_038199155.1 Rubrobacterales bacterium
GCTTCTCGTTCGGCTTCCGTCTCTAAGCCCGGCGAGGCGGATTCGAGGAATAACGCCGCGCATCGTTCCGGGTGACGTAGTGCGAGGTAGAGCGCGAGCCGTCCACCCATCGAGTAGCCGACGACTACGGCTTTCGAGATATTCAGCTCGTCGAGGAGATCTATCAACTCTTTTGAAGTGCCTTCGATGGTGTATGAATCGGGGTACGGCAACCTGAGCGAGCCGCCGTGTCCCGGCAGGTCGGGGGCGATGCAGTGAAAGCGACTCTCTAGCGCTGACATCGTCTCGCTCCAGTCCGTTGATGAGCCCATGAAGCCGTGCAGGAAGAGGATTGTTGGGCGTTGGGCGTCGCCGGAGGTCGTGTAGGTCAGCATTGTTGCTATCCGTCCAGCTCATAGTAGTCGAAGCCGGATGTGGGATGCGGGCCGTCTTTTTTCGGGATCACACGCCGCACCCGTTCGGCGGTCAGGGTTTCGGCGAAGTTTTCTGCTTCGATCAGGATGAAGCGTCGGTCTCCGCTATCCGAGGCGTTCTGATCCAGAACCGCTTGGGCCGTGGTTCCCGATCCGGCGAAGCAGTCCAGCACGACGTCACCGTTTGATGGAACCGTCGCGAGCTTCAGGATGCGCCGGGCCAGGCGCGTCGGCTTGGGGATGGCGAAGAGGCTTTCCGTCTCCGGGAATATTGTCTCTAGCTCGTGTCTCGCTTCCAGGCTATCGCCGAACATCTCTGCCGTCCACCACGTCGTGACACCGGAGCCGTCGAGGGCTGATAGGTTCTTGTCCCGAGCGTAGATCACGACGTAGTTGTGGACGCTGGGGATAGGTTTCTCACCGCCATCGGACGGCCCTTTCCGCCAGACTGCGCAGCCCAGGAAGTTCCGGGCGCCGAAGACTTCGTCTAGGAGCAGCCGCAGATGGTGGATTTCGTTATCACCGATGGTGATGAAGATGGTTCCATCTGTCCTCAGCAGCTCGCGCAGGAGCATGAGGCGCGGGTACATCATGGAGAGCCACTTGTCCCGGCGGAGCGGATCGTCCACTTCGACTTTGCCGGGCCAATGTTCGACGTCCGGCGCTTCGATGTGGTCCCCGTAGGTCCAGACTTCGCCGTCGGCATTGTACGGCGGGTCTATGAAGACCAGCTTCACGCGCTCGCGGTAGTCGGGCAATAGGGTTTTCAGCGCCCGGAGGTTGTCGCCGTGGATGATCTTGTTGCCGGAGTCCTCGCCCACGGACACTTCCGGGATGCGGCGCAGGGAACCGGCGGGAACCTTGCAGGCGTAATCCACGACGGATTCTTTCCCGATCCAATAAAGCTCCGGCACGCGACTCCTCTTCTTTGGCAAGTGATTTGGCAAGTGTCAGACGCGGGCAGTATAGCCCGGCTCCAGCTCGTCTCGCGGCCCGAAAACCAGCCGTCAAGCTGCTAAGGTAGGCGCATGGAGACCAACTTTGGGGCTTCGGCGCCGTACACCGTTGGGGTGGAAGAGGAGTTTCAGCTCCTCGACCCCGCCTCTCTCGCCCTCACACCGGCCATCGACGCCGTTCTAGCCGCCCGCGAAGCTGCGGGGCTCTCTACCGAGACCGTCGCCTCCGAACTCTCCGCCTCATGCCTGGAGATACGCTCTCCGGTCTACGAAACGGTGGCGGAGTTGGCGAAAGACCTTCCGGTCCTGCGGCGAAAGGCCCGGAACCTCGCCGAGACATCCGGGGTGCGGCTCGCGGCGGCCGGTACGCACCCTTTCAGCGATTCTACGGCTCAGGAGATCACAGCCGAAGAACGCTACCGCAAAGTGGAGGAAGAGATGGGCTGGACGGCCCGGATGCAGTCTATCTACGGGCTGCACGTCCACGTCGCCGTACCGGACGAGGAGTACGCTATCCGGGCGGTCTCGACGCTCGCCCGGCACGTGCCGCTCTTTATCGCGCTCTCGGCCAACTCTCCGTTCTGGAACGGCTCCGACACGCGCCTCTCCTCGACGCGCATCAAGGTCTTCGAACTCGTCCCGCGTTCGGGTCTGCCGCCTGTCTTTCACAGCTGGGAAGACTTCGAGCGTCACGTGAATACCCTCATCAGGGCCGGCAGCATCCCGGACTATTCCCTGTGCTGGTGGGACGCCCGCCCGCACCCGAAGCTCGGGACCGTGGAGCTCCGTTCCCCGGACGTCCAGACCGAAGCGTCCCGCACCGTCTCCCTGGCTGCCCTCGTGCAGTGCCTGGTAGCGGCCGATGAGGAGCACGCTCCGGGAAACCCGCTCTTCACGGTAGAGAACAAGTGGCGCGCCACCCGCTACGGCCTCGACGCCACCTTCTACGATTTCGCGACCGGCCGCAGCGTAGCGGCCCGTGAACTGGCCCGTGAATCGGTCGAAAGGCTAAGACCGGTCTCTCAGGACCTCGGCTGCGAGGCCGAATTGGAGGGTCTTTTGGAGGTCCTGACCGGCGGGACCGGCGCCGAGAGACAACGCTCGGTCTTCGGAGAGCGCGGCTCGCTAGAAGACGTCGCCCGGTACCTCGTCGCCACCACCGCCCCGACGACCGCCCCTACCACCTGAAACATCTTCTACCGCCGACTCAGCGGCCACCTCACCGAAGACGAGGGCCGAGGCGAGGCCGCTCGTGTAACCACCCGTCGAAAGCCCGCCGACCTCGACACCGGCGGCGTACAGTCCGGAGAGCGGTAGCCTGTACGCCTCGCGCAACACCCGGCAACCGCCGTCGACCACGAGGCCGCCTACGGTGTGGGTTATGGTCGGCGCGACCTCGACCGCCACGAAAGGCGGAACCTCTACTGAAACGGCGGGATCGCTTCTACGGGGTGAAAGCTCGCCGGCTTCTCCTTTAGAGACGGCGGCGTTGTAAGCATCCAGGGTGTGGAGGACGTTTTCGCGCGGTACGCCTCTCTCCGCGAGGTGATCCGCCAAAACTTCGAGGCTACCGGCTTCGATAACGGCACCTCCGGCGCGGCGGGCCGTGGCGACCATCTCCTCCACGGTGCGTTCTCGGACTTTCCTCTGGAGGGCGTTCGCGTCCAGTATGTACCAGGCGTAGAGACCCGGCTGGCGGGCGGTGGCGCGGGTGAGCGCCGTCTCGGACCAGTCGGCCGCTTCGTCGGCGTAACGCTCTCCGTTTTCGTTGATCGCCACGGCGTACCGGCCGTAGAGTTGGGAGACCTCGACGAATTGCTCCGGGGAGAACTTCGCGGGGGCGGCGGGCAGGTTGCGACCGTAGAACTCATCCAGGCCGGCGCTCACCCGCGCCCCCGCTTCTCGCGCGGCCAGGAAACCGTCCCCCGTACTCCGCGGATGAGCCCGGAGCCGCATCTCCCCCGGCCCCTGGACTATGTAACGCCCGACAAGCTCCGGGTTGGCGGCGAAACCGCCGGAGGCAAGCACAACAGCGTCCGCTGCCTCTATTCTTTCTCCCTCGCCCGACGAAACTCTGGCCCCGATCACCCGCCCTTCGGAGTCTCTAACCAGACCGCCCAGGGCCGTGCGAAAGAAGATCCTACCCCCCGAAGCGATTATGTCCTCGACGAGAGCGGCCACAGTACGTTCCGGCTCGAAGCGGGCGCCGAAGGTGAGCGGGTTCCCAGTCTCTCGGGTGAGGACGACGCCCCCTATCTCCTCCAGCCGGTCGAAGCTCTCTTCGAGCCGTTCCAGGACGAGCCCTTGCAGCACAGAATCACCATCTGGGGCCTCCCGCCGGTAGGTCTGAAGGTCGTTATAGGACCAGATGTATCCGCTGGAGTAGAGGAAGGAGCCGCCGGGTCGGTCGCCTTTTTCGAGGAGCGTAACCTGCGCCCCGAGCTCGACGGCTTTCCGGGCGACGGTCAGGCCCGCGAGCCCGCCACCAGCTATAACGATGCGCAAGACCTTCTCCCCTCTAGGTCAGGGAGAAGCCGGGTTTGTGCTCGACGTACTCCACGCTCACGCCCTCCGGACCACGGACGAAGACCGCCAGGGTATTCGGTCCCTCGACGAAGTTCTGAACCTCGAGCCCCTTCTCCTCCGCCTCCTCGCGGTGCTCCTGGGCGGAATCTACCAGGCATCCGACGTGGAAGAGCATGCTCTGTCCGTTCGTGTCCGTGTCCGGCGCTGATGCGACGAGACGCATCCGGTACCCTCCCGCCCTGACGGCCGTGTGGTCGTCTCCCGGCGCAAAACCCATCTCTACAAAGTCGCGCGCCGAGGACTCCGGGTCGCTGGAGCGTAAGGAAAATCCCTCCAAATCGTAGTCGATAAAATCTCCCTCTCCCAGAACCAGCGCGAACGGAAGCCCTTCTGGCCCCGCAAAGAGGTACGCTCCGCTCTGTTCCTCGACGCCGACCTCCTCCGGTAAGTTGGAGGCGGCTGCCTCGGGGTCTGCGACGCGGATGTTTATTCGTTCGATCTCCCCAGGGCGAGGTTCCGTACCCTCCGGCGCGTCGAAAAGGGTGAGCTTCCCGAGCCTGCCCCCGGCCCCGACCAACGTGTAACGCTCCGTGTGGTCCACTACGTGAAATCCCAGGTGGGAGGTCAAGAATGCGGCGACCCTATCCCTATCATTCACGTACAAGGCTATGTGATCCAGCTTCTTTACGTCCATAGTGCTCTCCTCTATTAGAAAGTCTGACATAAGCAAAGATAACACGGGCGTGCGTTCGAGTTTCAGCTAGCTTGGATCCGCCATTCCTTCCAGCAATTCCCGGTGCAATGAGACGTTCTCTTCCCGGTCAGTCCTGATTTCTATGACGGTGGACGTGTCGCGGGAGCAGGCCGCTCGGTAGGCGTCCACGAAATCCGGGAGTGTTTCCGGAAGCTCGTAGTCGAGGCCAAACATAGAGGCGGCGGGCTTGAAAGAAACACCCTGCGGCGTGCCAAAATACGGCTCGAAGAATTTACTCTGGCCGGCGATGGGCAGGAAGGAGAAGATGCCGCCGCCGTCGTTGTTTATGACCACTACGATCACCTTCAGGTCACGGAGCATGGCGAGGGAGTTGAGGTCGTGCAGGAGGGCCAGGTCCCCAATCAGGAGCGTAACGGGAGCTCCGAGTCCTCGCGCAACCCCGGCTGCGGTCGCGACGGTGCCGTCTATGCCGCTCGCGCCCCGGTTGGTGATAACAGGGACGACCGGGCCATCGTGCGCGGCGAAAGTATCCGCGTCGCGGATCGGCATGCTGCTCGCCAGGACGAGTCCATCTCCGGCGGGGATGTGGCGAGAGAGTAGACGAGCCACGAAAGGCTCCCGCAGTTCCTTCGCCTCCCCGGAGACGTCATCCAGATATTCGCCTGCTGCCCTGGAGGCTTCACGCCAGGTCGCGAGCCAGGGTCCGGCTTCGTCTGCGGTATGCTCGGAGGCGACTCCCGCGAGCGCGTCGCATAAACTTACGATATCGGTCTCGACGCTCCAGGTTACCTGGTGGCTGGGATCCAACCGGAAAGGGTTCTCCCGCACAACGATGTAGGGAGCCGGCCGAGCACGCGCAAGGTACTGCTCAAGCCTCTTGGAAAGCGCCCGGCCGCCGAAGTGAACGACCGCCTCCGGCTCGTACCTCTCTCTGAACTCATCGTCCGCCAGGAGCGCGTCGTAGTAAGGCGCCGCAACTTCGGAGCCACCGCCAAGCCGCAGTTGAGAGCTTACGTCCGGCAGGAGCGGCCAACCCAGAGCTTCGGCAAACCGTGCAACGGCCTCGCCCTGCGAACGAGATTCAAGTCTCCCCGCTACGACCAATCCGCGCTTGACCGGACGGAGCGCTTCCCACAAAAGCCCGATCTCTCCTTCGTTCACGGTTGGCTTCGTAGGCGCGTAGCGAGTGTAAGGCTCGCCGCTCTCAAGCCAGGAAACGGGACCCGAATCGGACTCACCCTCGCTCTCAGGGTTAGGCAAGAAAGGTTCACGGAACATCAGGTTGATATGGACCGGGCCTTTTGGAGAGCGTTGGGCGCGGTATACGGCTTGATCCACGGTGGTCAGGACCACTGCCGGGTCTATTTCGAGGTCCGGGGCGGGCAGGTCGAAGCGCCAGCGAGTGTAGCCGCCGAAGATATCTGGTTGGTCGATAGTCTGGTTCGCGCCGGTCTGGCGGAGTTCGGGGGGACGGTCGGCGGTGAGGAGAAGCATCGGGACGCCGTCGGTGGCGGCTTCCACGACGGCGGGTAGGCCGTTCGCTACGGCGGTGCCGGAAGTGGTGATCCAGGCGGCCGGGCGTCCGGTCGCCCGCGCGTAACCCAGGGCCGCGAAGGCGGTTCCACGTTCGTCGAAGTGAACGAGAGAACCGGCTTTTGGGTTGGATGCGAGTGCGGCGACCAGCGGGGTCGAGCGGGAGCCGGGGGCGACGCAGAAGAAGTCTACGCCGCTTCGGACCAGTTCCTCGACGAGAAGGTCTGCCCAGAGGCGGTTAGCGCGGGCGGTTTCCGGGGGCAAACCCGAACATCCTGGTGAAGTCGCCGATTTTCTGTTCGATCTCTGCCCACTCGCACTCTGGTACGGACCCGGCGACTATGCCGGCCCCGGAGAACAGTTGGAGGGTGCTCCCCCGCACGAGCCCGGAGCGGATGCCGACGGCGAACTCGGCTCCCTTGGCCCCGATCCAACCGACGGGACCAGCGTACCAGCCGCGGTCGAACGGCTCCATCTCCCGGATCCGCCCCAGCGCCGCGTCCTTTGGCTGGCCGCCGACGGCCGGAGTGGGGTGCAGAGCCTCCAGTATCTCCGCGTCGGTCACACCTTCGCGGAGCGTCCCGCGAATTTTCGAGACCAGGTGCCGTCCTCGCGCCAGCTTCATCTCCGAGAGGCCCTCATCAAACTCGAGCTCCTCGCAAAGCGGCCCGAGCGTCTGGCGGATGCTCCGAAGCACGTAGGAGTGCTCCGCGCGGTCTTTCTCGCTGCCCAGAAGCTCCTCGCGCAGAGCCTCGTCATCCGCTTCCGACGCTCCGCGCGGCCGGGTTCCAGCGACGGCTTCGCTCACGATGGTACGTTCCTCGCGTCGAAACAGCCGCTCCGGGGAAGCCCCGACGAAAGAAACACCCTCCTCAGGCTCGACACAGAAACGGAAACAGCCCGGCGTCGCGTCTCTCAACCCTTCCATGATGCGAGTGGCGTCGAGATCTCCGTCAAACCCGAAGTCGGCCCGGCGGGCGAGGACCACCTTGCCTAGACGCCCTTCTGAGAAGTCTTCCAGAGACCTCTCGACGTTCACCTTCCACCCACTCCAGCCGGGGCTGTCCGTTCTGGAGACCGGGCTCGGCAATGAGTAACGGTCTTCGCCGGTGTCTCGAGGGGTTGAGAGGTCTTCGATCCGTGCCAGAATCTCCGCGCCGCGTTCGGCGTCTAGCGGGAGCACCAGGTTGCAGACGAGCTCGGAAGCGTCGCCGTCTCGGTGCAGTTCGAAGCGCGGCAGCACGAAACGGTAAGCGCCGAACGACCGCCAGGTTTCGTCGGGCTCCACGGAAGGGTCGAAACGAAGGCCGCCGTAGTAACGAACTTTTGGATCCTCTGAACCGTTGAGAAGCCCGAGACGCTTCTGGAATGAAGCCGGGCCTTCCAACGGTTCGCCCGCGAGCAAATCCGCCACACCGACCGCCGAGATCTCCGCCCCGTCCCGGCCGAGCCAATAAGTTCTCGGATAGAGCGTCTGGTCCCGCAACCAGGAGAGAGGGTCCGTTTCTTCTACGGAAACCGCTACCCGCACGACCCGCTGCTCCGTTCCAGACACCGGCTGCGCCGCTCCAGATAGCACACGACTGACCTTACCGGCCAACTCCCACCGGGCTTCCGACATCGCGGGCGAGTAGAGCGAGGCACCTATGCGAGCCTCTACAGTCAAACCGGAATATGTCCTTCGTATCTCAAGTCGTTCACCTTTCTACGTCTTGCAATAGCAGTGTATCAAGCCGCGCCGCAAAGCCGTGCGTTTCTGCTCACAATCACCCGCTATCAGTGGGATACCGCAACACCCGGACCCGGCGTCCGGTATCCTCCCTCCAAGTATCCCGGCGGTTTCTCTACCCGAACCGCCCGAAAGAAAGGAGTACGGATGAGCGAGACCTCCATATCCTCATCGGACCCGTACAAACGACAACGGGTATCCGTGCTGGACACTGAAATTTCCTACGTCGATACCGGATCTGGGGAGCCGGTCGTCTTCTTGCACGGCAACCCCACCTCTTCCTACCTTTGGCGCAACATTATCCCTCACATAGAAGGTGAGTCTCGTTGCCTGGCGCCGGATCTGGTCGGGATGGGTGATTCGGGCAAGGCTCCCGACGGCTCTTACCGTTTTGTGGACCACGCCCGCTACCTGGATGCCTGGTTCGAGGCTCTGGGAATGGAGAACGTAACCCTCGTCGTTCACGACTGGGGCTCCGGTCTGGGCTTTCACTGGGCACACCGCCACCCGGAGCGCGTGCGGGGCATCGTCTACATGGAGGCGATAGTAAGACCGGTGAGTTGGGACGATTGGCCGGAGCAAGCGAGCGACATCTTCCGGGCGATGCGCTCGCCGGACGGAGAAGAGATGGTGCTGGAGAAGAACGTCTTCGTGGAGCGGATACTACCGTCCAGCATCATCAGGGACCTTACCGAAGAGGAGATGAACGTCTACCGCCGTCCGTATTTAGAGCCCGGCAAGTCTCGCCGTCCGACCCTCACCTGGCCGAGGGAGATACCTCTGGACGGAGATCCGGAGGACGTCGTGGAGATCGTCGGGGATTATGCGGGGTGGCTCTCGGAGAGCAAGGTGCCGAAGCTCTTTATAAATGCGGAGCCCGGAGTGATCCTGACCGGGCCTCAGCGCGAGTTTTGCCGGTCTTGGCCGAACCAGGAGGAGATCACGGTCAGCGGCGCCCACTTCGTACAGGAAGACTCGCCGCACGAGATCGGCGAAGCGATCGCGAGCTTCGTCACCAAGATCTCTAAATAGCCCCGATAGCAGAAGAAAAGCCGGGACCCCGCTTGCGGTCCCGGCCTCTAGCCGAACGGTATGTAGCTGAGGTTCAGCCTAAGACTTCACCAATTCAGCCTGGATGATCAAACGCTTCGTGTAGTCGGGCAGGGTGCAGGACTGCAACGTCAGCACGGTCTTTCCCTTCACCGGCTCGGTCACGTAAACGTCAGTCGGGGCTACGACGTACTCCTTGAAAACTTTGTAAGTGTACTTGTGGCCGTTGGCGTCGGTCACGTACAGCTTGTCGCCTTCCTTCACGGCGTTCAGGTCGTAGAAGGCCAGGTAGCTGCTCGTGTTCGGATATCCGAGGCGATGGCCCGCCACGTAGGTATTCGACCCCTTCTGCCAGGGAAAACCGGTCCCCTGCAAGTGTATGCCGGCGTATGCTTTCAGTTGGGCCGCGTCGCTACCCAGGGCGGTCGGGATATCGACGTTCTGGACCCGCGACATCTCTGGAACCGTCAGCTTGAAGGTCTTGTCTTTTGGCGCGGGGGCGATGTTTGCCTCCGTTTTGCCCTTGTTCCCGGCGCCCTTCTTGGGAGCTACCGGCTCGGACTTGGCCTTTTTCGACATCGTCTTCGAGCCGCTCTTCTTCGAGTCTTTACCCGCTTTGCCCTGGGACTGGGCGCTTTGGTCTTTCTTCTTGGAGCCCTGGTTGGAGGAACTCCCGGAAGAACTGCAAGCGGCAATGGTGAATACCATCGCGAGCGCCGCCAGTATCAGGACGAGCTTCCTTACGCGCATTTCATGCCCCTCTCTCTATCTCAATCAACCACTTACCTCCCGAAACGATATTGCCAGTAGATACGTTATCACTAGAAAATAACAGTTCGGTTACGA
>JBBPZK010000151.1:0-2800 GCA_038199155.1 Rubrobacterales bacterium
CGCTCCGTCCATTGCCGTGGAGCTACCGGCATCCGGCTCAAGGACGATCGAATCTTCCGCGACCTTGACGGTGACCGACTCTACCCCGGCCCAGTGAGCCTTCCAGGTAGGGTCATCCGCCACTGAGGGATCCAACCAAAGCCCCCACCCGTCACGCTCACCATGATCCAGGACGCCCTCAAAGACGCTCTCGGGCTCCCTGTGGCCTCTATCTCGCCGGTAGATATCGTTCCTGGACCGGAAAGACTGGACGGATGAAGCGCTCGTGCCAAGGGCGTCAGCGATCCACTCGTCGGCTTTCCCGGCATCCACCCATTCCCTGATCTGCTTCATGTGCGGCTTTAGCGCGATGCGCTTCTTTGAATCTGCCATGCTTGTGATTGCTCCCTATTTACTTCCCGGTTGCCCCTGTATCAATATAGCTTCGATCTATAGTACTTAATAACTTACTAAGTAACTTCAAATGGCATCTTACCACTCCAGACCTGTTTTGAAACCTCTTGATTTCTCAGACGGAATACTACGCTGGAAAGTCTTCTGACTCTCCTCCCGTGACGCGTTGCTCCTTGCCGGTCTCGGGCGGAGATGGCGTGTCGTCGCCGCTCTCCTCGGGTGTTCCGGGCGCATCGGAAGCCTGAGGGTCCTGTACTCTCGTCGGCTCTTCACCTCTCTCGGAGTCTTCGCGCGTAGCCTGACGGGCGGCACGATCCTCACCACTCGGCTCCTGCTGGCTTTCCACCGAGGATTCTTCTACTTCGTTTGGCTCGTCGTTCTCCGGAGGCTCGGGGAACCTTGTTAGTCCGTCACGGGCGATGCCTTCGAGTATCTCCCCGACGATCGGAGCCGGCAGGTCGAGATGGAGCGCCAGGTTCTCGGCGCGCGCAAGGGCCTCATACTCGTCTCCTTCGCCTAAACCTAGGGTGTTTAACGCAGCGGATAGCTCCTCCGTGGGGACGACGGTGTTACCGCCGCCGGCGACTCGGAGGTACTGCATCAGGGGGAAGCCGAAACCGGGGATCACGCCGACGACCGGCTCGGTCTCCGGGATGCGTCGCCGGATAAAGAGCCTGGTGTCGTGGGAGTCGGCCCAGCGTTTGAGGACTTCCCGTTCGTCGACGTAGTTGTACTGGGCGACCCGGTGCTGGAACTGCCCGAGGAGCCGGCCCGTCATGGTCTTGAGTGACTCATCTCCAAAAAACCACTCGTCGCCCTCTACGTTCATGATCCCGCTGACCCTCGGGATGGTGAGACGCTCTTCCTCATCTTCCCACGTCTCCTGGAAGCGGCGCACGAGGCTCCTTACGTCATCCCTGGGACGACCGCTCTTCATGAGCGCAGCCTCGTAGATCACGAGCGCAGCCGTCTCCTGACCCTGCGAAAGCTCGTCGACCACGCGGGCGGCGCGCTCCAGCCTCCGATCGTAGTCTTCGAGATTCTTTATCTTCCAGGCAACCTCGGTGACCTTTTCCGCGACCTCGACCACTAACCTCTCCTCGAATTCTCGTGAGAAACAACTTCCACGACAATATACATCACCGGACGGGCGGCACGGCGGTAAAACTTTTCAGCCCGTAGACGCCGGGGGCGGTCTGGACGAAGAAACTCTCGGGATTGTCCCGCACGTCCACCGAGAGCCGGGCGCGCATCGTGTTCTGGGGCGTGGCGCCGACGCTCTCCAAGTATCCGGACTCCAGCGCGATCTCGGTTATGTCCGTGTAGTGGAGCGGCCGTCCGAATTCTTTCAGGACCTCGCGGGCAGCCGCCTTGAAGTTCAACGCCCGACCCGGCTAACCGAGGCCCTCCGACGGCACCTCCGGGTACGCCCCGATCAGGCTGACGTAAGGACAGTGCTCCTCCAGCCCTTCCAGGGCGCGCCGCACCCGCTCTTCCTCTGGATGCCCCAGGAAATCCGCGAAAAAGACGTAGGTCCAGGCCCGTTTGCGGCTCGGACGGCTCTCTATCCGGGTGAGGTTGATCCCGGCGTCCGAGAACGCCGATAGCGCGTCCTTCAAAACCCCCGGACGGTCCTTGACCGAGAAGACCACGCTCGTCTTGTCCTTGCCCGTAGGACCGGCCCACGCCCGCCCGAGGACTATGAACCGGGTGGTATTAGCCCGCGCGTCCTGGATGTTCGAGGCGAGTACCGTGAGCCCGTTCGTCTCTGCCGCAAGGGCGCTCCCGACCGCGGCCACCCCTCTCTCCACCGCCGCGCGGCGGGCGGCGTCCGCCGTGGAGTCGGCCTCCTCCAGTTTCACGTCCGGCAACTCGCGCCGCAGCCAGGAGGCCACTTGGGAGAGGGCCATCGGATGAGAGCAGACGGTATGGATCCGCTCGAACGTTTGCTCTTTGGAGAGTAGGTTCTGGACGACCGGCAGATAGACTTCGCCGCAGATCTTGAGCGGGCTGTTCATCAGCTCGTCCAGAGTGTGGGTCACGGCCCCCTCCATCGAGTTCTCTACCGGGACCACGCCGTGCTCCGCCTCGCCCCGCTCGACACGAGCAAAAACTTCGGCGACCGTAGCGGCCGGCTCTAGCTCGATGCTCGACCCGAACGACCTTCGCGCAGCCTCGTGGGTAAAGGTGGACTCGGGGCCGAGGTAGGAAATCTTCATTTGGGATTCCAGAGAGATCGAGCACGAGATGATCTCCCGGAATACGACCTCCAAACCGCGCCTCGGGAAGTCTCCCTCGCCCAACTCGGCCAGACGGTCGAGCACCCGACGTTCTCTGTCCGGGGCGTAGACCCGCAAGCCCCGCTCCTGCTTTATAGCCCCGATCCGTCGGGCCAGTCGCGCCCGTC
>JBBPZK010000152.1:0-13111 GCA_038199155.1 Rubrobacterales bacterium
GAGGCCGAGGAGATGGCCGACCGCATAGGAGTCATAGACAACGGTGAGATCGTCCTAATCGAAGACAAAGCCGAACTCATGCGAAAGCTCGGCAAGAAGCAGTTGACCCTACAGTTGCACGACCCGATAGACGAGGTTCCGGACGAACTTGTCGACTACCATCTGGAGCTCTCGGCCGATGGTAACGAGTTGGTCTACACCTACGACACACGGAACGGGCGCACGGACATCGCCGGCCTGCTGACGGACTTGAACCGGGCGGGCGTCAAGTTCCGGGACCTTCAGACCAGTCAGAGCTCGCTGGAGGAGATCTTCGTCAGCCTTGTGAAAGAAGGAAAATGAACTTCTACGCGATTCGCGCGATCTACAAGTTCGAGATGGCCCGTACACTCCGCACGGTTCTGCAGAGCATAGTATCGCCCGTCATCTCCACATCACTTTACTTTGTAGTCTTCGGAGCGGCCATCGGCTCCCGCATGACAGAGATCGACGGGGTCAGCTACGGCGCTTTTATCGTGCCCGGTCTCATAATGCTCTCGCTGTTGACGCAGAGCATCACAAACGCGGCGTTCGGGATCTTCTTTCCAAAATTCACGGGGACGATATACGAGCTATTATCGGCGCCCATCTCTTACATAGAGGTCATCATCGGCTACGTCGGGGCCGCCGCGACCAAGTCGATAATTCTAGGTCTCATAATCCTCGCAACGGCGGGCCTTTTCGTGCCGCTGGAGATACAGCATCCGCTGTGGATGGTCATGTTCCTGGTGCTCACAGCCCTGACGTTCAGCCTCTTTGGCTTCGTGCTCGGCATCTGGGCCGATGGCTTCGAGAAGCTCCAACTCGTGCCGTTCCTCATCGTCACGCCCCTGATCTTCCTCGGTGGTAGTTTCTATTCCATAAGGATGTTGCCGCCGTTCTGGCAGACGGTCACGCTCTTCAACCCGGTCGTCTACCTCATCAGCGGCTTCCGCTGGAGCTTCTATGGTATCTCCGACGTAAGCGTCTGGGTTAGCGTAACCATGACGCTTGTCTTCCTCACCGTATGCCTGGCGACGATATGGTGGATCTTCAAAACAGGATACCGGCTCAAAGCATAGTCTCTCTGGCGAGAATCGAAAACGGACCCGGATCTCATGAAAAGAAGATCCGGGTCCGCTACCGTAGCCGTACGCTACCCTGTTCGAGAGTGGGTTAGCTCGGGACGTGGGCGAACGTGTCCGGGTGCGGGCCGGTGCGACCGTCTTCACCCTGGTCTAGCGCGGAGATCTCCTCCATGTCGTCCTGCTCCAGCTCGAAGTCGAACAACTCGAAGTTCTCCTGGATGCGCGACGGCGTCACCGATTTCGGGAACACGATGTCACCGCGCCCTAGATGCCACCGCAGTACGACCTGCGCCGGGGTCTTGGAGACCTTCTCGGCTATCCGGGTTATGGTGGAGTCTTCGAGTACCCCGCCCTGGGCTATCGGCGACCAGGCCTCGGTGACGATGCCGTGCTCTTGTCCGTATCCGCGCACAGCCTCGTTGGTGAAGTAAGGATGCACTTCGATCTGGTTTACCGCCGGTACCGTATCGGTCTCGGAAGCCAGCTTCTCCAGGTGATCCGGCTGGAAATTGGACACGCCGATCGAACGGGCGCGTCCGTCGTTGTGGAATTCTTCCATCACCTTCCAGGTGGACACGAAGTCGCCATTGTAGAGCGTGGGCAGCGGCCAGTGGATCAAGAACAAGTCCACGTAATCGAAGCCGAGGTCCGAGAGCGTATTGTCGAACGCCTCGCGGGCGTCGTCGGGCTCGTGGAAGCTGTTGTTTAGCTTGCTGGTAATAAAGACCTCACCGCGATCCAAACCAGAAGCCCGAACGCCTTCGCCTACTTCCTTCTCGTTGCCGTACATCTCGGCGGTGTCTATGTGCCGGTAGCCGATTTCGAGGGCCTTGCCCACCGACTCGGCCGTATCTCCCGGCTCGATCTGGAAGACCCCGAAACCAAGCTGCGGGATCGTGTTGCCATCATTCAACGTAATGTTCGGTACTTCGCTCAAAGTCCTCAAACTCCTTTGTCTGTAGTATCTCCGCTTAGGTTAGAGTACCCAAACCGGTCGTTTGCGAAACCGGCGTGCTGCCCTGCGTCCTGTCTCTTTGCTTCGCTAGAGAGATACTTTTGATGACCCTCAACAACGTTCTAGATCTCTCAGATAATCCGTTTCGGCGAAGTCAGGCAGATTACGTGGTCGACTATTTACATATGTCGCAAGTTTCTTAAACCGTTGGTAAGTAGCTTCGTCACGAGCATAATCAGAACCAAGTTCTAGGGCACCTCGTAACCACTTCAGAAGTACTTTGTCTCCAACTTCTTCGGCTATACGTTGAGCAATTGGAGAGAGAAAGTCAAATGCCGCTGACACGAAATTCGCGTCCACATTAGCTACCCTCTCCGAAAGCGCACTGGTACCAATCCGGGCTGCATCATGATTTATTACAAATCCTGCATTGTGTGCTACGGAATGTCTCAGGATCCAGAGGCGTTCCAGGTTCTGCTGCTCACCAAGCTGAATTGCTTGACGCTCGAAAAGTTCACCATATCTCCTGTTTACGGTCTCTGGAGTATGCCAACCCATAGTCGGATGGATAAGTATAGATCCTGGCGTTGTAGCTACTGTGCGAGAGGCCAGGACACGCCCTGCATTTACTTCAATCCACTTGGCTTTTCCAACCACTTCATCATAGAGATCAGTGACATCAATGACCTTGGCAATGAAATCTTTGAGCAGATACTCAAAGGAAGCCATTAACTGCCCAAACAACGCCAGATGGACCTTGTGACGATGCTTCGCTGCAACCCCGCCGCGCGCTTGCTCAATTAGTCGATCATCATCGAAATATTGGGCAGCTAGAACTAGCGACCGACCTTGAGAGAAGAAAAAAGAGGCAGGGCTCTCCTTTCTCTTTTTTTCATCACGGAGACTTTCTGCAGTATCTCTTGTCCAACTGCCCGGAATTGGGAATGTCATCGTGTGTAATCCGCCTCGTTAACCTAAGTCTCCGTCATTTTTCTGGCGTCGAGCAGTTTGTCGAGGTCTTCTTCGGAGAGTTCGGTCTGCTCTCGGGCGAGCTCGCGGATGGTGCGGTCTTCTTTGTAAGCCTGTTTGGCGATCTCGGCTGCTTTGTCGTAGCCGACTTCGGGGGCGAGGGCGGTTGCGAGCATGAGGCCCTGCTCGACGAGCGCCGGGCCGCGGTCGGTGGCCTGTATGCCGCTTACGCACTGGTCGGCGAGGTTGGCGGAGGCACTGCCGAGTATCTCTATGCTCTGTAGCAGATTGTAGGCCAGGACGGGGAGCATGACGTTTAGCTCGAAGTTGCCGCTCTGTCCGGCTATGGCTATCGTGGCGTCGTTGCCTATGACCTGGGCGGCTACCATCGTTGCGCTTTCAGCGATGACCGGGTTGACTTTACCGGGCATGATGGAAGAGCCGGGCTGCACCTCGGGCAGCGCTATCTCGGCCAGGCTTGCACGCGGACCGGCCCCGAGCCAGCGGATGTCGTTTGAGATCTTCATGAGGCTGACGGCGACGGTCTTGAGCGCACCGCTGGCGAAGACAGCCGCGTCCATCGTACTCTGGGCCTGGAAGTGGTTCTCCGTCTCGCGCACCTCGACGCCGAAACGGTCGGAGAGCTTCGCGCACACCTTGCCCGCGAACTCGGGGTGGGTGTTGACGCCGGTACCGACGGCGGTGCCGCCTAAAGCTACTTCGGCGAGGTCTTCTTGGACCTTACCGAGCCTCTGTAGGCCGCGTTCTATCTGTCCGGCGTGGCCTTCGAACTCTTGGCCGAGACGGATCGGTGTGGCGTCCTGGAGATGCGTCCTGCCTGTCTTGACCACGTCGTCGAACGCGCGGGACTTGTCTCTCAGGGCGTCCTGGAGATTCTTTAGGCCGGGGATCAAATCTCGCTCTATGGAGATCAGGGCGGCTAGGTGGATGGCCGTCGGGATCACATCGTTGGAGGATTGCCCCTTGTTTACGTGGTCGTTTGGATTCACGGGACTCTTTGAGCCCAATTCCCCACCAACGAGCTGTATCACCCGATTGGAGATGACCTCGTTCGCGTTCATGTTGGTCGAGGTGCCGCTCCCCGTCTGGAATATGTCAAGCACGAACTGGTTGTCCAGAGTGCCTTCCACAACCTCCTCGGCCGCCCGAACGATAGCGTCCTTGATCTCGCCATCGAGCAGACCGAGCTCGTTGTTGACCACGGCCGCCTCCAGCTTTATCGCGCCGAGGGCTTCTATAAACCGCCTCTGGAAGCGGAGGTCGCTTATCGGGAAGTTGTCGAGCGCCCTTCTGGTCTGGGCGCCGAAGAGCGCGTCGCGGGGAACTTCCACCTCCCCCATCGAGTCGCGTTCTACGCGGTGTGGTGTCTCGTGCTGGGTCATGCTCGTCTCCTCTGTCGAAGCTGATCCTGTCGCGTCATATAATCAGCCTTGTACTTACTTTATAGGATGAGATTATACGAGAGGTGGACTTTTGGATTCTTCGCAGAACACACCTTTGCGGAACGCTTTGAAGGAGTGGGCCGTCGCGGTTCGGGCGCTGGAGCGGGGCGTTACGGCTCTGGTGGTCAGAAAGGGCGGCATCCGGGAGAAGGCTTTCGCCGTGCCGGCCGAGCGGTTCCTGCTCCTCCCCGGCTACGAGCACCAACGCCCGGACCTCTTAAAGCCGGAACACCGCAACCTAATGTACGACATCCCGGACCTGAAGGACGATGGGCCGCTGCGTTTCACGTCTTTCGCCGAGGTACACGGGGCTTACGAAGTCTCTGAGCCGGAGCAACTCGACGCTCTCGACCCGCACCATATCTGGACTCCCGAGTACGCTAAGAGCCGCTTCAAGTGGCGTCCGAAAAAGCCGCTTACGGTGCTGGTATTGCGCGCCTACCTGTTACCCGACGTGGTGGAGCTTCCGTATCGTGAAGGTTACGGCGGGTGTAAAAGCTGGATCCAACTAGAAAAGAGCGTCTCGACCGAAGGGGCATATCCGGCGCTAGACGATGATGCTTTCGATAAGCTCGTCTCACCAGCGCTCGGGGTGCTGGAGCGGCTCGAACCAGCTCCGGTAGGCTCCTAGAAAGAGAGGAGGCCCGATTTTGGGCGCGGCGGCCATACCCATAGTGTTGCTCTTCCTGCTTCTGTTTATCAGTTGGCGGATGGTCCTGACCTACAATCGGGACCTCATCCGGGCCAAAGCTTGGGGAGAGTTGATCCGTCGTTCCCTCCCATTCGCCGCCCTAACCCTCATGGCGCTGACCTTGCTGCCGATATTGAGCGTCCAGCAGGAGTGGGCGCGCACGGTCTGGGCTATCGGCTCCGTGATCGCGGTTTTCCTCGCCAATATCTTCTCCATGACCATGTCCGAGCGCCGGGCGAATAGGGCTTTCCGAAAAGGCGACTACCAGAAGGCGGTAGACGAGTACCGCAGGCTGGCCGAAGAGAGCCCCCTGGCCCGCCACCAGGCTTTCCTGGCGGCTGCGCTCGGAGCCCAGGGCGAGAACGAAGAATCCCTCAAAGTCTCGGGGCGGGCCGTGAAGCTCGACCCGGAGTACGGCATCGCCTACTACAACCGGGCGCTGGTCCTAAAACGGATGGGCCGCAAGAGCCGGAGCATAAAAGACCTCAGGCGCTCACTAGAAGCTGACCTGCCCCGCCGCCTCAAAAGCCAGGCCAGGGGTCTCCTGGAGGAGCTTACTTGAAACTGTTGTACCCGACGCTCGGGGCGCTGGCTATCCTTGCGGTCTTTACTTTTATCGTCGGGCGTCAGAGTCGTGACCTGTTGCGGGTACAGGCGTACCGGGAGTTCCTGTGGCGCATGCTCCCACCACTCTCCACCGGCGTATTCGTAGCCGGTCTACCCTTCGTCATGGCGCAGGCGACCGTGGATAATTACGCACCCGTCCTACTCGTCTACCTCGGCGGCGCGGCGATACTTACCGCCCTGATGGCCCGCGCCGTGGACCCCGAAGAACGGCGCGCGGGCACCGCTTTCAGGAAAGAGGAATACGAGAAGGCGGTGGATATCTACGAAGCGCTCGTCGAGTACCGGCCCCTACCCCGCTACTACTCCGCGCTCGGGGCGAGCCTGGATGCTAACGGCGACCCCTACAGTGCGCTCGAGGCAACCGAAAAGGCGGTAAAGATGGATCCGAAGCTCGGCATCGCCTACTACAATCGGGCCTCCGCCCGCGCAGCCCTCGGCCAGACGGCCCAGGCGCGCGACGACCTGCAAAAAGTTTTCCAGACAGACTCAGGCCGGACCCTACGCCGCGCGGCCGAGCAAGCCCTCGAAACCCTGGAGAAAGTTTAGGGTCAGCCGGCGCTGCCGCCTATAAAGCCTCCCGCGCCTCCCAAACCACGTCTCCCCGTCTCCAGAGCTTTCTGACGCTCCAACTCACGCTCACGCTCTGACTTCCTCTCTCCTCTGCGCTCGCTTTGTTGGTCCCCTGGTCGTAGGAGTTGAGTCGCTCCAGCAGCTTCCGGCGACGCTCCTTCTTTGCCACTTCATCTGGTGTCAAGTCTTTGTTCTTGCCCTGCTCGGACACCGTGTCCTCCTCTCCCTAGACAATCACCGTTGAACTGTACGAATGTTGGTCACCGGACCTGTTTCTGGATATTCTGCTCGACGGCTCGTATCTCTATGTTGCCGTCGCGTACGCGAGTCTCGTAGGTCGATTGGGGGAAGATGGCCGGGCCGTCCAGGGCCGCGCCGGTGCAGAGGTTGAAGCGCGAACCGTGCCAGGGACAGACGACGGTGTCGCCTTCGCGGCTCCCCTGATCCAACGGCCCGGAGAAATGGTTGCAGGACGCGGAGATGGCGCAGATACCGCCGTTCTGCGAACGGCTGACCAAGACCCCGACCCCGTCGAAGTCCACCCGGCTCATCTCACCCCCGTTTAGCTCGCTCTCGGGCATGACGCTCGTGAACTCGTCGGGACCGCCGTGCTCGAAAGCGTTCCTATTTACCCGCAACCCGTACTCGTAGGAGAGTTCTCCGCCCAGATGGGCAGCCGTGCCCGTGAGCGAGAATCCTGCCAGGAAGGCGAGACGTCCGGCGTTCCTGTTCCCACCCGCTCTCAGGGCAAGCGAGGCGACGCTTAGGGCGAGGCCGGCGGTGTTCAGGAGGCCGTGCGCCACCCCCATCTTGCGCGCCCCGCCACTCAGGTAACGCCAGTCCGAGAGACCCGTAGCGGCGGCGGCGAACCCGCCGAGGATACCCAGGGCGAGCGTCGCGTCAGCGGCGTTTCGCATCGGCTTGGATCCACTTACCACGTCCAGCGCGTCGAAGACGAAGGTGGCGGTCCAGGAGCCCATTGGCACGTCCGTGATCGCCGGATGCACCGGCAGTTCCAGAGGAGTGCCATCGAGGATGTTCCGTACCGTCTTGCCGCCCGCATTCGCGGCAACTTGCACCTTCGGCTGAACGTATTCGGCGATCTCATCGAGAAGGGGCAAAGACTCGACGATGCGCCGGCTGATCGTGGATCCCATACGCTTCACCTTTCCGTGGTAGAGAATATAGAAGGTATTATGCCACGAGAGTCAACGTTTACTTCTGTAGCGGTTGCGACCGGATCAGCTCCAGGGCAGACTCGCCGTCGAGTGGCCTCGCGAAATAGTAGCCTTGGGCCGAGTCGCACTTTGACTTGAGGAGCCACTCTAGTTGCTCGGCCGTCTCCACTCCCTCGGCCACTACGTCCAGCCCCAGGCCATTCGCCAGATCCACAATCCCGGAAACGAGTACCTCGTCGCCAGGGTCCTTACCGAGACCGGAGACGAACGAGCGGTCTACTTTCAGGCTGTCAACCGGTAAGTGCTTCAACCTGGAAAGTGAAGAATACCCGGTACCGAAGTCGTCTATCGTGAGTTGCACGCCCAGGTCCTTGAGCTCCCGGAGTAGCCCACTAGTGGATCCCGCCCCTTCCATCAAAACGCTTTCCGTTACCTCTAATTCGAGATTCCGGGGATCCAAAGCTACTTCTTCGAGAATCCTGGATATCTTTCCGGCTAGATCCGGGGTGCGGAACTGTCGTGGCGAGAGGTTTACACAAACAACGCGTGGCGCCGTCTCCGGGTAGCGCTCTAGCCACTCTTTCATCTGACGGCAGGCCTCCTTCAAAGCCCACATCCCGATCGGCACTATCAGGCCGGTTTCCTCTGCCAGCGGGATAAACTCCAGAGGCTGTACTAATCCCCTCTCGGGATGGCGCCACCTGACCAGAGCCTCCATCCCATCTATATTTCCGGTGCCTAACTGAACCTTAGGCTGGTAGTAGACTACGAACTCTTCCCGCTCTACGGCCCGCCGGAGACTACTCTCAAGACCCAGGCGGTCGCGGACTCTCTCCTTCATCTCGGGTTTAAAGATCGCATAGCGATCCTTGCCGCCTTCTTTGCTGGCGTACATCGCTATGTCCACTTCCCTCAAGAGATCCTCGATGCTCTCCTCTCCTGGGTCCCCCAAAACTATGCCTATGCTGGCCGTGACGAATACTTCTTGTTCGCCCAGGTCGAATGGGGCGCGCAGACCTTGCGCTATCCGCCCGGCGACCTCGGTCGCATCTTCCAAACTACCGGCCTCATCCAGAAGCACCATAAACTCGTCACCGCCAAAACGCGCAACGGTATCTTCCTGACGCAGGACCTCGCGGAGGCGCCCGGCAACCGCGACAAGCAGCCGGTCCCCCGCCCCATGCCCCAGCGAGTCGTTGACGTGCTTGAAGTTGTCGAGATCCATGAACAACATTACTGCTTTTCCTTCCCGGCGTCCGGCTCGGGCGAAGACGTGTTCCAGACGGTCTACGAACAGGGTCCTGTTTGGGAGTCCCGTAAGATCGTCGTGGAAAGCCAGGTAGGAGAGACGCTCCTCGAGCACCCTACGCTCCGTAACATCCTCCAACATCAACGTTACCTCGGAGACACTACCGGAGCCATCCCTAACGGGGTATATAAGGGCTCGTAGCCAACGCCGGCGCCCCTGACGCCCGGTGCGGGCCGGGTCGTGCAAGAGTGCCGGCGTGTCTACCGTCTCTCCGGCAACACCCCGCTCTACATAAGGTATCAGCCCGGCCGCGCGCAACTGCGCGTCGCCGAAGATGTTCGTCCCTTCCGGCTCTTCGCCTTCTTCAACCTCCCAGATCTCATTCCAGGTCTCGTTTGCCAGGAGCGAACGCCCCTCCGGAAAAAAGACGTGTATACCGAGTGGAGATTGCTCGATCACCGTGCGTAACCGTTTCTCGAGCCTACCATTAGCTCGACCGCGACCGTTGTCCCTAAAGAATCGATGCAGCATACGATGCACAACTCCGGTCGAGAACAGACCTAAATCGCCCTGCAAAACCCTCATAAAACTTCTGCCGGCACCCATGTCACTCAAAGTAAAAGAATCATATCCCACCATCGGAACGACTCGTGTGGATACGGGTACTATTCACACACGCACTTTAGGCTGTTTTTATCTGCGACTGTGCAAAGCGTAAAGGTAAAGATTGAGGGCCGGGCCGCTTCACACGGACTTCTTGCCGCGGAGAGGGGGGGATTTGAACCCCCGGCGCCGGGGTAACCGACGCTACGGTTTTCGAGACCGTCGCATTAGTCCACTCTGCCACCTCTCCACCCCGAAGTTTAACGCATCAGCACCGACCCGTCATCACCGTGCGAAGCTCCTGAGTCGCAAAGCCTTCGTCGAACTGTTCTCTATACGCTCAACTCCAGCTTTAATGTAAGCCCCCGAGTATCTCGCTCTGTAAAAATAGTCTGTCTTCCAGGCATTTTCACACTGAGACACGAAAAGATGTACCTCTCGGCCCGCTTTTCTTTAACCTTGTGCTTTAAGGTTAGCTACACTTGGAGTAGCCGCAGGAGTGGCATACAACGCAGCCTTCCTGCTTGGTGAGGCCGCCGGAGCATTCGGGGCAGGCGCCTATGACAGGTAGGCTCCTGGCTTCTTCGGGGCTCTCTTCGACCAGGTAGTGTTCGGCCATCGCTTTCGCTACGCCGTCGGGGACGGAGAGGATGGCATTCGCGCCGAAGCCTGCCGGGTGTCCGTCCTGGATGCCGCGGAGTTGGTGGACGATCTCGGCCGGGGTTGCGCCGTGTTTCTCGGCGAGTGAGACCATCCTCCCGAGCGCGTCGGAGAAGGCGGCCGCCGTTCCGCCGGGTTTACCGATCACGATAAAGCACTCGCGCGGGCCGAACTCGTCATCGTTCATGTTCACGTAGAGCGGGCCGTGGCCGGTTTGTATCTTCTTCGTCACCCCGGAGAGGGTACGCGGCCGGCCGTTTCGGGCTTCGGCCAGGGAGATGTACTCTTTCTCTGTTTCCACGGCTACTGCGGGCTCCGCGCCGACCTTCGTCTTGCCCGTGGAGAGGACCTGGGCGTCGCGCGAGCCGTCACGGTAGACCGCGATGCCTTTGCAGCCGGTCTCGTAGGCGAGCCGGTAAGCGTCTGCGACGTCTTCGAGGGTGGCCTCGTTCGGCAGGTTTATGGTCTTGGAGATCCCCATCGAAGTGTGCTTCTGGAACGAAGCCTGCATCTGCACGTGCCACTCGGAAGAGATGTCGTGGGAAGTGACCCACGCATTCCTCACGTCTTCCGGCACTTCGGGGATGTCTCGCACGCTGCCGTGCTCGGCGACCTTCTTCATCAACTCTTCGGAGTAGAAGCCCCGGCTTTTGGCGAGCCGCACGAACTCTGGGTTGACGTCGGGCATCTCCATGTCGGCCTGGCGGCGCATGAAGGCGACGGCGAACAGCGGCTCGATACCGCCCGAGCAACCGGCGATCATCGAGATGGTGCCGGTTGGGGCTATGGTGGTTACGGTCGCGTTGCGTACCCGGTCACCGCGGGCCTCGTGGCGCGAGCCTTCGAAGTGAGGCATGACGCCCCGCTCCTCGGCGAGCGCCCGGCTCTCCTCCCACGCTTCGTCGTCGACGAACTTCATCATCTTCTCGGCGAAGGCCAGGCCCTCGTCGGAGTCGTAGGTGATGCCCAGTTTAATCAGGAGGTCGGCGAAACCCATCACCCCAAGCCCGATCCGCCGGTTCCCCCGGCTCATCTCGTCGATCTCGGGCAGCGGATAGTTGTTCATCTCTATGACATTGTCCAGGAAGCGGACCGCCGTGTGGACCGTCTCGCGCAGCTCGTCCCAGTCGACGCTCCCCTCGCCGGGCTTCGCACCCTCTACGAAAAAGCGCTCCAGGTTTATGGAGCCGAGGTTGCAGGAGTCGTACGGCGGCAAGTGTGCCTCGCTGCACGGGTTGGTGCTCTCTATCGGGAACTGGGGTGTGGGGTTGTCGCCGTTGATCCGGTCTATAAAGACTACGCCCGGCTCGCCGTTGAGCCACGCGCCCTCGATAATTTGGCGGAACAACTCCCGCGCCTGGGCGGTCCTCACCACCTCACCGCTGCGGGGGTTAGTCAGGTCGAAGTCCGCGTTGTTGCCGACAGCGTCCATGAACTCATCGGTGATCGCGACCGAGATATTGAAGTTGTTGATCTGGTCGTTCTCTTTCTTGCAAGTGATGAAGTCTTCGATATCCGGGTGATCCACCCTCAAAATACCCATGTTCGCCCCGCGACGGGTGCCGCCCTGCTTGATCTTGTCCGTCGAAGCATCGTAAATCGCCATGAACGAGACCGGCCCGCTCGAAACGCCCATCGTGCTCTTTACGAGGTCGTTCTTCGGACGCAGCCGCGAGAAACCGAAGCCCGTGCCGCCGCCGCTCTTGTGGATGATCGCCTGGTGCTTCAACGTGTCGTAGATGCCGTCTATGGAGTCCTCCACCGGCAGCACGAAGCACGCGCTGAGTTGCTGCATCTCACGCCCGGCGTTCATCAAAGTCGGCGAGTTGGGCATAAACTTCCTACTGAGCATCATCTGCAAGAACTTCTCTTTGGACTCTTCGTAGAGGGCGTCCGCCTCTTCGCCTTCGATAAACTTGTACTCACCCTCGGCGATGTTCGACGCCACGCGCCGGAACATCTCGATCGGCTTTTCTATCGCCTCGCCCTTCTCGTTCTTCTTGAGGTAGCGTTTCTTTAGAACGGCTATAGCGTTCTCCGAAAGCTCGACCTCTGTAAGCCTGTTGCGATCTACATCCATATCCATCCTCCTGATTTTACCGCTTGCCACTACTTGTTCCACTATCTATTTCGAGATAAAAGACCGCCGGGAACTCCCGTATACCGGCGGAACCTACCTGCCGTTTCCCATACCCGACCCGGATATCCGCACCAACTCGGAGCGGAACTGGTCCACGTCCGTGTACTGCCGGTATACGGAGGCAAACCGCATATAGGCGACCATATCCAGTTGCCGGAGGCGGATCAAAACCATATCCCCCAAACGCCGAGAAGTAACCTCGTGCCGACGCCGCTCCCTAAGATCGGCCTCGATCCCCTCGACCACGACCTCGACCTGCTCCTCCGAGACCCGCTGCTTGGCACACGCCTTCGAAAGCCCGGCCCGCAACTTCTCCCTGTCGAAAGGCTCCCGCTCTCCGCCACGCTTGAGAACCATCAACCTCAAAGGCTCCCGACGCTCGTAGGTAGTGAACCGCTTCTCGCACGAGAGACACTCCCGACGCCGACGAACCGCGTCTTTCGTCTCCGACAACCGCGAATCTATGACCTTGGTGTCCTCGAAATCACAGTACGGACACTGCACCTCGCCTACCCCCTGCCTCAACACTACATCTAGTACCGTGAAAACCTAGCACACTATATTTGTGAATAGCAATAGCACGAAAGTAACCCTCAGAATGAGGTACACATAGGGGCCGAGAGCCCAGAAGCCTATTCCCAAGCGGAGTTCGTCCGTTATTCTCTCTCCGAAAAAATTTTCGAAAGATTTTTCACAACAGTCCGAAACGAGGAAAAATCCAGCAAAACAGCTACCTTCACGTGCAGGTAGAGAGATCACATTGAATTGTCACTTCAATCTAAACGATGTATGCTAAATTCAATCCATCTAACCATAAGGTTTAAGGTTATGGCTCTGTCTTGGTGGGTTGCGGACATCTTTAATGGGGCATTTTAGTACCTTTGCGGCGCACTTTGAAGA
>JBBPZK010000153.1:0-5783 GCA_038199155.1 Rubrobacterales bacterium
CAGCGTGTTGATGCCCTCGGGGAACTCCTTGAATGACTCGGGCTGCCCGAGGTTGGCGAGCGCGTCGAAGACGGCGTACACCTTCACACCTTCCCGCGCCTTGCTCTCCAGCGCCTCCACGAAGCGGCGGCTCACCTCGCCAGCCTGCCAGATGAAAGTCTCCACGAAGATATACTCCTCGCGGCGGCAATATGCTCATACCTCAGCACTTTGTACCCGCCTTGACCTCATACGGGAACCCCTCCAGACTGTACTGGCTGGGACCCGTCTCTGCTCTTACCAAGTACAACAGAGATTCGCTTTCGTACTGCAAACACTCAATATTCCGGCAGGTCGATGATCCGACGCCCCATCAAACTCGCAACCAACTCCACGGCAAGCTCTGCTGTGCGATTGCCGGTATCCAGGATGGGATTGACCTCCACCACGTCCAGCGAAGTCACCATCCCCGACTCGTTTATGAGCTCCATGACCAGGTGGGCTTCGCGATACGTCAATCCGCCGCGCACCGGCGTCCCGACACCCGGCGCTATCTCCGGGTCGAGTACGTCCAGGTCGAAGGAGAGATGGACCCGGTCGAGGTGCGACAGGTGCTTGAGGGCACGCCTTAAGACGGTCGCCACCCCGTAGGCGTCTATCTCCTTCATGGTGTATACGTGCACACCCGCCTCGCGCAAGAGCCGCTGCTCCTCCGGGTCCACGGAGCGTAGACCGATGGTCACGGCGTCCTCGGGCCGGATGCTCGCGCCGGGTCCGCCGATGCCGACAAGGTCCGGGTGTCCTTCGCCGGCCAGGACAGCCAGCGGCATGCCGTGGATATTGCCCGAGGGTGAAGTCTCGGCGGTGTTGAAATCCGAGTGGGCGTCCAGCCAGATCACACCTGTCCGCCCCGCACCCGCAACCCCGGAAACGGTCCCGATGGAGACGGAATGGTCCCCGCCGAGAAAGACCGGGAAGAGACCTTCGGCAACCATCTCCCCAGCCCGGCCCGAGACCTCTTCGCACACCTCCCGCACGGCCCGAAGATGCCGCACCTCTTCTTTCCGGCCGACCATCTCGGGGATCGGGGCTTCCGCATTTCCAAGGTCGGTGACGAAGTAGCCGAGATCCTGCAAAGAAGGCTTTAGGCGGGCGTAACGGATGGCGCTCGGCCCCATGTCCACCCCACGCCGGTCCTGGCCGAGGTCCAGCGTGACACCGAATATTCCTATGGGTGAGCGCGCTTCTTCAGGCAAAGGCGACCCCGCCGCTCCTTCTCGGGTCCGCGGCGGCTTCGAAGGTCCCCTCGGGTGTGAGGCGGACGGCGTTGATCCCACCGAAGTACATGTTCGGCTCGTCATAGGCGAGAACCCGCCCGTAGAGGTCGAGGTCTGCCTTGCGAGCGCCGGCTTCGTAGGCGAAGAGGTCTCCCTCGGCGTGGAAGCGGGGCGCGAGCGCGGCCGCCTCTATCGGCATTCCGTGATCAAGGACGTTTATGATCGTCTGGAGGATGGCCGTCGGGATGCGCGACGCCCCTGGAGAGCCCAGCGCCGCTAAGCCGCCTTCCTCAGACGAAACGACGGTCGGACTCATGCTGGAGACGAGCCGCTCGCCGGGTTCGAGAGCGTGGAAGCCTTTCGGGTTCAGCTCCGGCTCGCCTAAAGTGTTGTCCATCGGGATGCCGGTACCGGGGATAACAAGCCCCGAACCGTAGCCCATGCTCGCGGTGATCGAAACGGCGTACCCCTCCGCGTCGACGCACGAGAGGTGCGTGGTATGCGCGTTGCCGAAGATCCTACGCCGCTGCTCCTTGGCGTATTCTTCGCTCGTGAGCCGCTCCGCAACAGCCGCGTTCTCCGAACCTTCACCGTATTCTTTCTCCCGATCCCGCAGAGCGTACTTCATCGCCCCGGCCATCGCTTTTACGTACTCGTCATCCGGCATCGAAGAGAGGTCGTAGGCGGATACCACCCGGAGCATCTGGGCGAGCGTCGGGCCACCGGCGGATGGCGGACAGTTGGTGTAGATGGTTCCCAGGCCGTGGTCTACCTTCATCGGGGAGCGGACCACGGGCTCGTACTCGGCCAGGTCTCGCTCGGTGATGATGCCGCCCATCTCACGGACGTAGCCGGAGATCCTACGCGCTAGCTCCCCTTTATAAAACAGGTCCGCCCCTTGCTCTCCGACCGCCTCCAGTGTATCCGCAAGCTCAGGGAAACTGACCTCATCCCCTTCCTGGTAAACAGACTCGTTCTTGTAGAAGTTCTTTCTGGTCTCGTCCGTGAGACGCAGGACTTCTTCGGCGACCGCGAACCACGAGCCGCTCGTCTTGCAGAGCCTGAATCCCTCGCGGGCGAGACGGGCCGCCGGTGCGAGGACTTCCCCTAGCGAGAGTCTACCGTGACGGTCGAGCAGCATCTCCCAGCCTCTCAAGGAGCCCGGCACCCCGCACGAGGCCCCGCCGACTATGGAGTGGACGCCGGCACCGTATTTGAGGATCACCTCTTGCGGCTCGCCGTTCGCCCCGAACTCCGACGCCGGCAGTCCCTTTCCCGGCATCGCATCGAAGTAGTCGAGCAGCTCGGCTTCTCCGTCCGGGCTCCTAACAAGGGCGAACCCTCCGCCACCGATAGAGCTCATCAAGGGCTCGGTGACGCTCACGGCGGCGGCCGCCGCGACCGCGGCGTCTACGGCGTTGCCACCCGACCGGAAAACTTCGGCGGCTGCGGCTGCGGCGTATGGCGTCCCGGCGGAGGCGGCGAACGTGTAGTTTTTGTCTTCTGTTAGTTCCATGACTGCCTATTCTATGCGTTTCGTCCGGCTTATACAGTTCATCAGAGAGGCCGCCCAAACTTCGGTTCCGGCCCGGTCGGATCCCACCACCCTTGTCTCCTTCTCTCTCAGGTATATCCGTTTTGTAGCCCGACGGGCGTTCGCCCACAAACGGATGCGGTGTAGAAAGCTATCATACCCTCGATAGATGTTTGTCCTGGAACGAGACCGGAAAGGTCTGGAGGGTTTGCGCGTGCGCGAAGGTGACGCTGGGAAACTACGGTTCAACATGGCTACTGAGTCTGAGATAAAGGGGGCCGAAACCGCCGACTCTTATTTCCACCGGACTATGGAGGTCTTGAGGTCTCGCGGCCTGCAAGACACTCCCGTCTACGCTGAGGTGGCGTATAAGACCTCCGACCCGGAGGAGTGGTTCGTGGTCGCGGGGCTTGATGAGGTTGCTTATCTTCTCGAAGACGTTGGGGTCGAGGCGCGGGCTGTGCCTGAGGGTACGATCTGCCACCCCAACGAGCCCATCCTTACGCTCTCCGGGCCTTACAGCGCTTTCGCCGAGCACGAGACGGCGATCCTCGGCTTGTTGTGCCAGGCTTCCGGGGTCGCAACCGGGGCGGCGCGTTGCAGGATCGCAGCCGGAGAGCGACCGGTTATCTCCTTCGGGGCGCGCCGGATGCACCCGTCCATAACGCCGATGATCGAACGCGCAGCCTACCTCGGGGGCTGCGACAGCGTCGCGGTCGAACTAGCCGCCAAACGCCTCGGAATACCGGCGAGCGGCACCCTTCCTCACGCCCTCGCCCTGGTCCTCGGCTCGACCACCGAAGCCGCCCGCGCCTTCGACGAGGTCATAGACCCGGAAGTACCGCGCACCATCCTGATAGACACCTTCGACGACGAGAAGTTCGGGGCGCTGCTGGCAGCGCGCGAGATCCCGGACTCCATCTACGCGGTCAGGCTCGACACGCCAGGCAACCGGCGCGGTGACTTCCTGGACCTGATGCGCGAGGTCCGCTGGGAGTTAGACCGGAACGGCTTCGAGCGGGTCAAGATCTTCGCCTCCGGCGGCATCGACGTGGAGTACATCCTCTACCTCAATCCCGTCTGCGACGCCTACGGAGTGGGCGGATCCATAGCCGACGCCCCAATGATCGACTACTCCCTAGACATCGTCGAGGTGGACGGCGAAGACCGCTCCAAACGCGGCAAACGCGGCGGCCGAAAACAACTCCTCGAACTGGAAGACGGCTCCCACACCGTCCTTCCGGCCAATGCAGAGTCTCCCGACGGCGCGCGGGATCTACTCCAGCCTCTATCCGAACTATACGACTCGCCCCCGGAAATCTCCAGCCTGCGCCAGCACGTACTGGACCAACTCTCCACCGGACGCTTCGCCCTCTAAGCTGACGCGCCGAAGAGGAGCTTACTCGGGGTCGCGACGGCTTGCCGTGGCCCACAGGGCTATGAGTGCGCCGGTGTAAAGGGCTGCTGCGGCCATGGGACTTTGGAACACTTTGGTTGCGCCGCCCTCTATCTTCTGCAGTAAACTCGCCAACTTCAGCCTCCTCTCGCTAGCTTATGGCGAGAGTATAAATCTTATACCGCCGGGCCGTAAACTTCGGGTCGCCGGTTCGCCAGGGCCGGGAAGTCTCGCCGGAAACGGTCGAGGTACGAAAGGTCCAGGGTGGCGAGCGCGAAACCGTCTCTGTCGGGGCAAGTCGCGAGCACCGTTCCCCACGGGTCCACGACCATGCTCCGCCCGTAGGTCCACCTCCCGTCGGCCTTCTGTCCCCACTGGGCCGGAGCAACCACGAAAGCCTGGTTCTCGACGGCCCGCGCGCGCAGCAGAAGCTCCCAGTGGTCCTTGCCGGTCTGGAGTGTGAAAGCAGCAGGCACCGTGAGTATCTCCGCGCCCCGCAGCGCCAACATACGGTACATCTCCGGGAAGCGGAGGTCGTAGCAGACCGAGAGACCAAGCGTCGCAACGCCCGCCTTCGCGGTCACGACCTCATTGCCCGGCGCAATGGTCCCACTCTCCAAATATTCCCTGTCGGGAGCCCGGACGTCGAACAGGTGGACTTTTCGGTACACCGCCGCCAACTCCCCGGATGGTTCGAAGAAAGTTGAGGTATTATGCATTTTCGTTTCGTTTGAGGTTTGTTCCAGGATCGAACCACCCAGCACGTAAACCCCGAGTTCTCGCGCGAGGGAGCCGAGGAAGTCGGTGGTTGGTCCGGGGATTGGTTCGGCGTTTTGTCGGTAGGCTTGTTCGAGGCCGTGGCAGTTCCAGAGTTCCGGTAGTGCGACCAGTTCCGCCCCCGAAGAGACGGCGGCCCGAATCAGGCGCTCCGCCGTCTCAAAGTTCTGTTGTTTGTCCGGGGTGGACGACATCTGGATCGCCGCCACCCGCATCTCACGCCCGTCAGCCACCTTGCCTCCTCTACCTCTATAGTTCCACAATGTATTCTCTCATCATTCCTCGCGAAGCGAGTAGCTAACCCGCGAAAGAGAGGAGTACCAGGAGTACGGCTCGCCCGGTCTCGCCAGCAGCCCCGACGAGGTCTCCGGTTATGCCTCCGAATGAAGTCCTGGACAAGCGGGTAGAAGCCAGGGCTACGATAGGTATGGCGAGTACCGTCACGGGCGCGAAGCCGCCGAGAGGTAGCGCAACCACGAGCGGCGCGAGGAGTGCCAACGCCAGCGCAACGTTCCTCTTTTGACGACCTTTCAGCGCCTGTACGAAAGGAACGGTGGAGGAGTTTTTCGTTGCTGGACGGCCGAAAACCATTACGAGGGCCATCACCGAGCGCGCGGCGGTCTCGGCGGCGAGTAAGGCGAGCGCCGCCCACGCGGGGGAGTGTTGGGCTAGGGCGACGAGGGCGGCGAGAGATGGAGCGTAGACCAGGAAGAGTGCCCCGAGGCCGCCGATCCCGACTCGCGTGTCTTTTAGGACTTCCCGCCGCCGGTTGGCGGTTCCCCGAACCATGAGCGCGTCTCCGGCGTCGAGCACGCCGTCG
>JBBPZK010000154.1:0-5523 GCA_038199155.1 Rubrobacterales bacterium
CCAGGGATGACGGTAACCGAAAACCTGTTCCTCGGGGACATGCCGTCTCGCGGAGCTGTTTTGAGCCGTGGCAAGGCTCGTGCCTCGGCGCGCCGTTTACTTGCCCGGGTTGGACTCGAAAACCAGAGTGTTGATGCGCCTGTAGGTTTGCTACGTCTGGGAGTCAGGCAACTCATCGAAGTTGCGAAAGCCCTCCACCGGGACGCCCGTATCCTGGTGATGGACGAGCCGACAAGCGCCTTGCAAAGCTCGGAGATAGAGATTCTGTTCGATGTTGTGCGGAGCTTGAGGCAAGAGGGAATATCGGTCATCTACATCTCTCACCACCTGGAAGAGGTCTTCGAGATCTGCGATGCCGTAACCGTAATGCGCGACGGCGCGGTGGTTAGTTCTCGTCCGATAGGCGAATGGACTACGGAATCGTTGGTGCAGGCAATGGTGAACAAGCGTATGGATTCTTTCTTTCCAAGCCAGGATCGTACCTTTGGCGAGGTAGCCCTAGAGATCAGGAACTTGAGTCTGAAGGCGCAGGTGCGCGAGGTCTCGTTCAGCGTGAGAGAAGGTGAGATACTCGGGCTTGCAGGGATCGTAGGGGCTGGCAGAACGGAGACCTTGAAGACTATCGCGGGTATTACTCCCGCTGCGGCCGGAGAGATACTGATCAAGGGTAGGGCGTGTAGGATCCGCTCGGTAGCGGAGGGACTGAATTCGGGCATCGTCTACGTACCAGAGGATCGAGGTACCGAGGGACTCGTACACTCGGCCACCATCAACGAGAACATGGTTTTGAGCATCCTGAAAAGGATAAGCCGTGTGGGAATTGTGGATGGTGGCCGTTACCGGGACTTCGGAAAACGGCTCAGGGAGCGTTTCGGAGTGCGTGCCTCTTCTTTGAGGCAGGTGGCGGGTAGCCTTTCGGGCGGCAACCAGCAGAAAGTCATCCTGGCGCGGGCGCTGGCTACCGAGCCGGCCGTCGTACTCTTGGATGAGCCGACTCGCGGCATAGACGTAGGAGCAAAGTCGGAGATCTACCAGTACATGCTCGATATAGCGGCGGAAGGTGGAGCCGTGGTAATGGTTAGTTCTGAGTTTCCAGAGTTACTGGGGATGGCAGATCGTATTATCGTCATGCGTGGCGGACGGGTGGTTGGCGAGATACCGGGCGCGGAGGCGAACCAGGAGAAGATTCTAGAGTACGCAACCGCAGGAACTGCGCTTGACAGTGCCGAGTCGGCAGACGAAGAGAGAGGATGAAATCGTGACCGAAGGACGTACCGCGGGTGGTGAAAAAGAACAGGCGGCACGACAAAGCCCTCGAGACCGCGGCATTTCGGGAGTACTTGGTCGCTTCCTTACCGGTATTGGTCCTATACTCGGAGCTTGGCTGTTGCTCTGTGTAATACTCGCCATAACCGCTCCGAATTTCCTCGAAGTAAGCAACTTCGCCCAGATAGTGGTCCAATCTTCTGTCATTGGTATCTCGGCTGTGGGCATGACTTTCGTTATCATCACGGCCGGCATAGATCTTTCCGTTGGCTCGGTCGTGGCTCTGACCGGGATGCTAGCCGCCCTCTCTATGCAGAGCGGGGTGCCGGGTTTGATCGGCATATTGGTGGCCCTTGGCGCCGGGTTTTTGATCGGCGCCTTCAACGGCTTCTCGACCACTTTCTTCGGCATAACACCTTTTATCGTGACGCTGGCGATGCTCTCCATGGCTCGCGGCCTGACGCTGGCGGTAAGTAGCGGTCAAACAGTCTACGGCTTTCCAAGCAGCTTCACCTTCGTCGGGCAGAGCAGCTTTTTAGGATTGAATCTTCTGGTCTGGCTCACCTTGATCGTCTTTATTATCGGCTATTTCGTACTCTCCCGAACAGTTTTCGGACACCAGGTATACGCTGTCGGCGGCAACCGCGAGGCGGCTCGCCTAGCCGGCATCCCCGTTCGGCGTGTTTCGTTTCTCGTTTACGCGATCTCCGGCCTTTGTGCCGGACTCTCCGCGGTAGTCTTGACCTCTCGTCTCAACTCGGCGCTGCCATCGGCGGCCCAGGGGCTGGAGCTACAGGTAATAGCGGCGGTCGTTATCGGGGGAACTTCGCTCTTTGGAGGGCGTGGAACGATGGGCGGCACGCTCGTCGGGGTGCTTCTGATCGGCACCCTCAGTAATGGCCTTACCCTATTGAACGTGGCGCCTTTCTGGGTGCAGTTTGTACAAGGCGTGGTTATCTTCCTCGCAGTCCTCGTTGACGCACTCAACCGCCGTAGAGAAGGAGTAACCACCTGACAACAGACAAACTTTCGAATGCCTGACAAGGTTACCGGGGTCTCTTGAAAGGATAAGAAATCATCTGGTTCTTAGACTACATTACCGAACATTGGTTGTTCGGGTAATATGCTGGAAACTGGAGCTTTGGGAAAGGGGCGATGGTGGAACTGCCGAAGAGTGTATCGAGGGTCGTTGACCTCTCTCTGACGGTTTCGGAGCGTCTGCCGGGGACGTGGCCGGGGCATATGAGGTACGCCCACCACAACTGGAACTGGTTCGCCGAAGTGGACGGACCGACCGGCGCTACCCGGAGTGAGGCCCCATATCAGACGAACTTCTTTGTTATAGACGAGCACTGCGGCACCCACTTCGACGCGCCGACCCACTTTATCCCGCCGGAGGACTCGGGGCTTCCCTGGGCGAGCCCGCTCGGTGAGGAGAGTGGTCATAAGGTGCCGCCGGAGGACTTGATGGGACCGGCGGTCGTGGTGAACGTGAGCTTCCTCGCCGGGAAGGGTGAGCCGGGAGAAAGCCCGTTTATCACGGCGGATCACGTGCGTGACTGGGAGGATGAGAATGGTGAGCTTCAGGCGGGAGAGGTTGTATTGTTCCGTACCGGGTGGGACCGCTACTACGTCGAGGGTGATGAGGGGTTGAAGTATATGCACGGCTCGCTGGTTACGGGAGATTTCCCAGGATGGCCGGCTCCGGCTCCCGAAACAGCGATCTACCTGCACGAGAAGGGGATCAAAGCTGTAGGCATAGACGCGCCGAGCATCGGGTCTTCCCACGACGGCGTCCCGGTCCATCAGGAGGGCCTCAGCCGCGGGCTGCGCTACGTGGAGATCCTGACGAAACTCGGCGAACTCCCCACACGCGGCGCCTTTTTTATCTTCCTGCCGGTCAAGATAGCCGGCTCTTCGGGAGGTCCTGGCCGGGCCATAGCCCTGCTGCCGGAAGAAGGCGGTTAGCGGATTTTCGCGGGTCGTGTTTTTGTTCGTGCGCTTGAAAGGAGGATGAGATGTCGGAAGTCGCTGGTGAAAGGGTGGAGCGCCACAGGAGGCAAGAGGAAGACCGACGTTACACGATCTACTTGATAATCGCGGCGCTGGCGGGCTGGGCACTCGCTTCTTACGACCTGAACTTGCTAACGCTCACCCTCCCGGATATCCGTCAGGGTCTCGGACTATCCAACTTCGCGGTCGGCGCGCTCGGGTTCATCGTCTACGCCGCGCAGTTCACCCTCACCATGTTCGTCGGCTACGGCATGGATACAATGGGACGCAAGTGGATGTGGGTGCTCTGTCTGTCGGGGGCGGCTATCTTCACCGGCTTAACGTTCTTCGTGCAGAACTACTGGCAGCTCGCCGTTGTTCGGGCGCTTGCCTCCGGCCTCGCTTTCTCGGAGTTGGCCGTCTCGATCACAATCGTCAACGAGCAGGTCACCGCCGCCCGCCGGGGTCTCCTGTACTCCATCGTTCAGGGCGGATGGCCGCTCGGGGTCTTTCTGGCGTCGGGGGTATACCTGGCCTTCAGCGGCTACGGGTGGCGGTTCGTCTTCCTGCTCGGCGTCATCCCGATTTTGATAGTAATGATCGCCCGCCTCTTTATAAAGGAATCAGACCGCTTCCAGCACGTCCAGCAGATCAAAGAAGCCCGCGCCGCCGGAAACCAGAGCCGGGTAAACGAACTCCTGAACGAGTACGACGTGGATGTCGAGGAACTCCAGGATGTTACGGTGAAGCAACTCTTTGCGACACCCGGCCCGATGCGGAGGCAACTCATCCTGCTAACTGTGACGTGGATGTTCTACGGCTGCTCGTTCGTCGCGACCAACTTCTACATCGCGGATTTCCTGACACAGGCCAAAGGTTTCTCGGGAGCTCAGGCCGGCACGTTGCTGCTCATTTCCGGCGGGATAGGGTTCTTCTTCTACGTGTTTGGTGGGTGGCTCGGGGAGAGGTGGGGGAGGCGCGAGGTTATTATTGGGACCGGGTTGTTGGTCGCTCCGCTCAACCTGATCTTCTTGTTTGTCAACCAGTACGTGCTGGTCGTGGTGATCTACTTCCTGATCTACCAGGTCACCAACGGAACGTGGTCCGGGGCCGGCTACGCTTACCAGGCCGAAAGTTTCCCGACCCGCGTGCGTGGAACGGCCATAGGCTTCCTCGGCGGGATGTTGACCGGCGGCTTCATAATCGGGTCGATTTTGTGGACCATCCTCACCAGCGTCGCAACCCCGACCGTCGCCTGGCTGGTCGTCGCCGTCGGCCTCGCCCTCGGACAGTGGCTAACGCTACTCCTCCGCAAGATACCGCCTGGCCAGGAACTCGAAGCCATAAGCACCTGATGCAGAATCGGCTAGTGTTAGACTCGGCGACATGACAAACTTTCACGCCGACGTAGTGGGCAGCCTGCTCCGCCCGCCCGAGCTTCTCGAAGCTCAGAAGAAGTACGCGGCCGGGGGGATCCCCACCGCCGAATTCAAGCGTGTCGAAGACCGGGCGGTTGACTGGGCCATCGGCTTGCAGGAGCAGGCGGGTCTTGAGGTCGTCACCGACGGCGAGATGCGCCGGGAGTCGTTCCAGAGCCAGATGGTCGAGTCGACGGAGGGCTTCGGGGAGCACGACATAGACGCCTACCTGTGGGGAGACTGGCACGGCGACGAGGAGGTCGGGGACAAGGATACCGGCCGCCCGGAGACACTCGGGGTGGTTGGGAAGCTCCGCCGTATACGTCATCTGTCGGTCGAAGAGTTCGTCTACGCCCGCGCCAGGACAGACAAGACGGTCAAGGTGACAATCCCGAGCCCAACGCTCTACGCGAACTTCTGGTCGCCCGAACTCTCGAAAGAGGCGTACCCGACTATGGACGAGTTCGTGGAGGACGTGGCAGAGGTCCTGCGGGAAGAAGTCGAGGAGCTAGTGCGGCTCGGCGCGACCTACATACAACTCGACGCGCCTCACTATCCGCTCCTGCTCGAACAGAAGACCCGCGAGTTCTACGAGAAGCGCGGCTGGGACCTCGACAAGTGGCTCTCGCGCGGCGTGGATCTGGATAATTACGTTTTAGGCGAGCATCCCGGCCTCACGACTGCCTTTCACCTGTGCCGGGGCAACCAGGGGAGCCGCTGGCTCGTCTCCGGCTCCTACGAGCCGCTCGCCCGGCGCATCTTTGGCGGTGTCAAAGCCGACCGGCTGATGCTGGAGTACGACGACGAACGGAGCGGCGACTTCGAGCCATTGTCCCACGTGCCGGAG
>JBBPZK010000155.1:0-3280 GCA_038199155.1 Rubrobacterales bacterium
CCGGGGCTCCCAACCGGTTGATCTCTCACCTCCATCGGATGCTCCGCGCCGGGGATGCACGAGACTTCTTTGCCGCAGAGGGCAACTACCCGCTCGGCCTCCTCCTGGTACATGTCTCTAGATTTGGAGCCGTGGGCGGTCGTGTTGTGTACGGAGACTACGCCTCGCACGTCGAGCGTTCCCGGCGAAAGTCCGAGGGCGTGGGCGATGGCGAACTGGTCGTCGATCTCGTTTGCCGTATCGCAGTCCAGGACCACGCGGAGAGGGTTCTGGTTCATGCTGCTGTCAGAACTATCGGGGAGCCCTTCGTGATGACTAGGGTATGCTCGTGGTGGGCGGCCGGGCTTCCGTCGGCGGTCTTGATGGTCCAGCCGTCTTTCGCCGTGACGGTCCGGGACGAACCGGCGGAGATGATCGGCTCGATAGTAATGACGATTCCCTTCGTGAGCGGCGCGAGGAATCGCCGATCGTAGTAGTTGGGGATGGTGGGAGATTCGTGGATGGTTTTTCCGACGCCGTGACTTTGCAACTCCAGGAGGACGGTGAAGCCTCGTTTGTGGACTTCGGTCTCGATGGCGCGGCCGATCTTGCCGATGGACCGACCCGCCCTCGCCACGGCGAACGCCCGCCGGAAAGCATGCTCGGCGCAGTCCCTGAGTTCCTCGTGTGCCGGGGGTCCCGGCGGCACGGCTACTGTTACAGCCGCGTCGGCGATGTAACCGTCGAGTTCGGCCGTCACGTCGATCTTGACCAGGTTGCCGGGCTCTATAATGCGGTCTCCGGGGACGCCGTGGACCGCCTCATCGTTCACGCTGATCAAGTTGACGCCCGGAAACCCGTACACGAGCTTCGGCGCCGAACGCGCCCCGTGTTCCTCGAAGACCAGCGCCCCAACCTCGTCCAACTCACCGGTAGTCATTCCCGGCTCCAGGCTACTCTTCATCGCGCGGAGCGCGAGCGCAACCACCATCCCGGCCTTGCGCAGCCCCGCAAGATCCTTCTCGGATTGGACGGTCAACGCTTGCTCCTTCTCTACTCTACTCTACAGGCTAAAAGCATCGTAGCACGCCCCGAAGATTGCTCCCCCGATTCTTCCTTACGATTCTCTTAATCTCCGAAAAGCCGCCCCAGGAAAGTAGGCTCCAGATACTCGCGGCTCTTATTCAGGGTCTCCTCGTTTGTGATGGGTCGCTCCTTTTGCGCGGTCTCCTGCAACGCCCAGGCGCACCACGAGACAGCGCGCAACGAGACTATGGTTCGCATCGCTTCGAGCTGGGTGTGGAACCTGTCTGTGTCGGTTACCTGGCAGATGGAGAGATAGGTCTCAACGAACTCGCGTTCTTGATCTTCGGTGAGGAGCGTAGCTGTAGCGTCTCGCCAGAGGGTCGTGGTCGGGAGCAGGAAGTGGGCCAGGTCCTGGGTGCGCGGGGCGATGCGCGCTTTCTCCCAGTCCAGGAGCTTCGCTTCTCCATTCTCTACAACGAAGTTGTGAGTGTTCAGGTCGTAGTTGACGATGGCGAGGTCCTCTTCCGTAAAGAGACCTTGCTGCTCCAGGAACTTCTCTATCTTCTCGAAGCCTTTAAGGAGGGCGGCCTTGCTCTCGGCGGAGGCAGCTTTCCATTCAAGGTACGGGGCGGCGAGTTCTCTTGACTCTTCCAGGATGGACGGAGCGGGGTCCGGGTGGAGTTGGAGGTGATCTCCGGCTCTGTCCGGGACGCCGAGGTCATGGATGGTGGCGACGCAGCGGGCGGCGGAGGCGAGGTCGGTGGAATAGTTTAGGGGGCGTCCGGGCAGGTACTGTTCCAGGATCAGGGGGTAGGGGAGACCGGATGGTTCGGGGTCCACGAGGTAGGGCTCCGGGGTGACGCCGGAGGGGGCGAGGAGGCCGAGGGCACCGAACTCGTAGACGGCCTGCTCCCCGAGCGCAAGACCGATCTGGGTCCCAGTGACGAGCCGCGCCACGTAGCCGAAACCTTCGCCGCGGACGAGGTAGTTCAGGCTGTACTCGCCGCGCGCCAGGAAGCTCACGTCTTCGAGGCCAGGGGGCGCGTTCCACGGCGCCTCGTCGGCCGGAAGGCTCGACAGGTACTCCTGGATCCCCTCCGGTTTCGGCTCTCTATGCTCGTCGTTCGGTGTCACTGTGAATATTTTACAGGCGGGCGCGTCCTCGGTGGCGGGGGTGATGTAAAATATGGGTCAAGGAGGTCGTTGGAGAGATGCCCGATCTATACGTCATTTTATGGGCCGTGGTCGCGGCTGTAGCCCTCATCGGAGAAGTTTTGACCATTTCTTTCTTCCTGGTCTTCTTCTCGCTCGGGGCCGTAGTCGGTTTGCTGTTCGCTTTCGCCGGGCTCGGGCCTTTCGTGCAGGTTGCGGGGTTCATTCTGGCGTCCGTACTTAGCATGTTTATCTTGCGTCCGGCGCTGTTTAACAGGCTGGCTTTGCGCGGGGGAGAGGTGTACGTGGGCCAGAAGAGCATCGCGGGTCAGAGCGGGGTCGTCACGGCGGACATAGAGCCGGGTGGCAGCGGCACTATAAAGGTGGGAATAGGAGGAGAGTATTGGACGGCAAGGTCTCTTGATACGGAGGAGGGGATAAAGCAGGGCTCGCGGGTGCGGGTCCTTGACACGGACGGTCTGACCGCGCTGGTCGAGACTGTGGAGAACTAGAAGCTAAGAAGTCAAGGAGGAATCATGACTGGTTTGATCATTCTCGGAATACTGGCGTTCGTGGTGCTCGTGGTCGCGGCCAGGAGCATCCGGATAATCCCCCAGAGCCGTGTCGGGATCATTCAGCGCTTCGGGCGTTACCACCGTACGGCCGAGAGTGGGCTAACGGCGATCATACCGGTGGTGGATCGTATGCTACCCAAGACGGACCTACGCGAGCAGGTAGTCTCGTTCCAGCCCCAGGCCGTTATCACGAGCGACAACGTGGGCATCCAGATCTCGACCGTCGTCTACTACCGGATCATCGACGCGAGGGCGACCGAGTACGAGATCGCGAACCTGAACGTGGCGCTGGAGCAGATCGCGCAGACTACCCTTCGGAACGTCATCGGCAACCTGACCCTGGACAAGACCCTGACCTCGCGTGATGAGATCAACGCGAAGCTCCGTGCGGTCCTGGACGAGGTAACCGAGCAGTGGGGTACCCGCATCACGCGCGTCGAGCTAAAGGAGATAACCCCGCCCCGCGACATCCAGCAGGCGATGGAGAAGCAGATGCAGGCCGAGCGGACCCGCCGCGCCTCCATCCTGACCGCCGAGGGCGACAAGCG
>JBBPZK010000156.1:0-6692 GCA_038199155.1 Rubrobacterales bacterium
CCTTCTTTTTATTGTGGTTGGGTTCAGCGTTTGATGAGTTTGCGCCCTACCAGCAGCGTCCGAGTCCTTCGGTCATGTCTTTCTCACCTCCTCCCCTCTTTGGCTAGATCTACGTTCGACGAAACCACTGATCTACCAACAACGCCCGAGTCCTTCGTGCATTTTCTATTCACCTCCTTTTGCAGCTTGTGGGCAGCGTTTCCGTAATAAAGCTTTATGGTTACCAGCAACGACCGAATCCTTCCTGCATATCTCTCACCTCCTTTCGAGGTCTTAAGGGGTGACGTTGGTGGGAACGAGGTAAGTGCGGCACCGTTCCATACGTCCCCTGCCCACGACCCTCCGTTGGTGGCAACAGCCTCCCTATTTTGCACTATTGGGATCAACGGGTCACGTTCTGAGGCTTTGTGCGGTCTCAGCGCCGAACCAAATCCCGATTATGGAGACATCCGGGCCGTGCTGTGCTAACTTTATAACTTGCCCTACGAGGGCTACGGGAGAGCGCCGCCGGGGAAGTGGGGCGGCCGCCGAAGGTGAAAGGTTTGTCGTGGCGGAAGCTGTTACGGGCCGAATCTCTCAGGCAAAAGGGACCGTAGCAAGAGGGCTTCCTGGAAAGATCGGCTCCCTAACGGGCTGTCGGCGCCGACGGGGTAACACTCTCAGGTCTGGGACAGGGCGAAAATAGACGCTCACCCGATGCAAGGGGGTAATACCGCGTGGCCCGATTTACACCTCACACCGAGGACGATGTCCGGGAGATGCTCGACGCTATTGGGGTAGATTCGGTGGAGGATCTCTTCGCCGATGTCTCCCCGAAGATCGAAGAAGATCTAGACTTACCGTCCGCCCTCTCCGAGTACGAGGCGCTCGCCGACGTGAACGAGTTGGCGGCCGATAACGCCACCGGGATGCCGGTATTTCTCGGGGCCGGGGCTTACGATAGGATCATCCCGTCTTCGGTCGGGTCCATGCTCTCTCGCGGCGAGTTCCTGACCGCCTACACGCCCTACCAGCCGGAAGTCAGCCAGGGCGGACTCCAGGTCATCTTCGAGTTCCAGTCCATCATCTCCGAACTTACCGACCTCGAAGTCTCCAACGCCTCCGTCTATGACGGCGCGAACGCAGTCGCCGAAGCCGCCCTAATGACCGCCCGACTCACCAAGCGAGACCCGAAAGTCGCCGTCTCACCCGGTCTCAACCCTCGCTACCGGGAAGTCATAGAAACCTACAGGGTAGAGGTAGTCGAGCTTCCGTTTGACGGCGGGACCACCAACTTCTCAAACGTGCCGGACGATGTATCGGGCGTCTTTGTCCAGAGTCCGAACCACTACGGGATAATCGAGGATATAGAGGCGGCGTCTGAGGCTGCGCACGCGGTTGGGGCGCTTTCGGTGGCGGTGTGCGACCCGATCTCTCTTTCCGTCCTCGAAGCTCCCGGAAAGCTCGGAGCGGACGTCGCGGTCGGGGAAGCCCAGCCGCTCGGGATGCCGCTTCTCTACGGCGGTCCTTACGCCGGATACATGGCTACAAAAGAAAAGTTCGTCCGCCAACTCCCCGGACGCATCTGTGGCGAGACGGTAGACAGAGACGGCCGCCTCGCCTACGTCTTGACCCTCCGAACCCGCGAGCAGGACATCCGGCGGGCGAAGGCGAACTCAAACATCTGCACCAATCAGGCCCTGACCGCCCTCGCCGCGACCGTATATACAGCGCTCATGGGGCCGGAAGGACTGCGCGAAGTCGCCGAACTCTCCGCCTCCAAAGCCCACTACTTGGCGAACAAGCTCCAGGAAGCAGGGTTCGTGCTGCGCTATCCCGACGCGCCGTTTTTGTGGGAGTTCGCCGTCGAGCTTGGCGAAACTGAGGATGTTGCGCGGGTGAACGAGGCGCTGTTGGAGGCCGGCATCGTCGGTGGGTTGGATCTCAGGGACGGGTCTATGCTCGTGGCGGTGACGGAGAAGAGGACCAAAAAAGAACTCGATTCGTTCGTGGAGGTGGTTGCAGATGCTCGGTGAGCGGACGCTTGGAGACTTGATCCGTGACAGAGGACGCCCCGGCCGCCGGGGCTATACCCTCCCGAAACTCGACGTAGAGAAGACAGACCTCGAAGACGTTCTGCCGAAAAAAGCGCTCCGGGAAGAGAGGCCGGGCCTCGCGGAAGTAGACGAACCGACCGCGATCCGTCACTACACCAACCTCTCGCGCAAGAACTGGGGCATAGACACGACCTTCTACCCTCTGGGCTCCTGCACGATGAAACACAACCCCCGCGCCAACGAAGCGGCCGCCGCCGTCCCAGGCTTCGCGAACCTCCACCCGCTCCAGCCCGAGACACAGGTCCAGGGGGCGCTGCGGGTCATGCACGAGCTACAGGGCTTCCTCTCGGAGGTTTCGGGTCTCTCGGCTGTCTCTTTGCAGCCGATGGCTGGAGCGCAGGGCGAGTTGACGAGCATCTTGATGGTCAAGAAGTTCTTCGAGGACGCCGGGGAAGATAAGCGTACTATCGTGCTCGTTCCCGCAACGGCCCACGGCACCAACCCGGCGACCGCTTCGATGGCCGGGTTCGAATCTGAGGAGATCGGGCTGGACGAGCATGGTTGCGTGAGCGTCGAAGAGTTGCGGGAGAAGGTAGACGAGACAACCGCGGCGCTCATGATCACCAACCCCAACACCTGCGGCGTCTACGAGCGGAACATGAAGGAGATAGCCGAAGTTCTGCACGAAGCGGGAGCCTTCCTGTACATGGACGGCGCGAACATGAACGCCAACATGGGTTGGATGCGCCCCGCCGAGGCAGGCGTGGACATAATGCACTTCAACCTCCACAAGACCTTCTCGACTCCCCACGGCGGCGGCGGACCAGGCTCCGGGGCAATATCCTGCACCGATGCGCTCGCCCCATTCCGCCCGGACCCGGTCGTCGAGAAGAGCGGCGACGTCTACACCCTCGTTCGCCCGGAGAAGTCAATCGGGCGCGTCTCGACCTTCCACGGCAACTTCGGCGTTCTCCTGAAAGCCTGGAACTACATCAAGATGCACGGTCCCGAGCTGCGGGACGTTTCAGGCATGGCCGTCCTGAACGCCAACTATGTCCGCGCACGCCTCCGCGGGACCTACAGAATTCCCTACGACGAGCTCTGCAAGCACGAGGTCGTCGTCCAGCCGCCGAAGAGCAAGAAAGCCCTCGATGTCGCGAAGGGTCTCATAGACTACGGCTTCCACCCGCCGACGGTCGCCTTCCCGCTCATCGTCAAGGACGCCATGCTCATCGAACCGACCGAGACCGAATCAAAGGAAACTTTGGATGACTTCATCGGGGCGATGCTGGAGCTGGCGGGGGCTTCACCGGAGGAGTTGGAAGAAGCGCCGACAAACGCCCCGATGAAGCGTCTCGACGAGGCGCGGGCGGCCCGCAATCTCAAGGCCCGGTGGTAGAGATGGCCGCTTCCGCGGGTCTCCGGCGAACCCCGCTCTACGAGGAGCATAAGGCAGCGGGCGCGAAGCTAGTCGACTTCGCCGGGTGGGAGATGCCTGTCCAGTACGAGGGGATAAGGACCGAGCACGAGGCCGTCCGCAACCGGGCGGGCCTCTTCGACGTGTCGCACATGGGCGAGGCCGTCTTTCGCGGCCCGGACGCGGAAAAAGCTGTGCAGCGGCTCGCTACCCGCGACGTTTCCCGCCTGGAGATCGGCCATGCCGGATACGCTGCGGTTTGTTATCCGTCCGGTGGCACCGTGGACGACGTGCTTGTCTACCGGCGCGAGGATGACTTCCTGGTCGTCGTAAACGCCGCCAACCGCGAGAAAGATTTGCAGCACTTCCGGGAGAACACAGGAGACCTGGATGTCGAGGTTGCGGATGAGTCCGACGAATGGGCGCTGCTCGCGCTCCAGGGTCCGCAGGCGCAGAAAATCTTCCAAAACTTTACCGACGCGGATCTCTCGACGCTCAAATATTATCGTTTCGTCGAGGGCAGCGTGGAGGGAAGACCGGCGGTCATCTCCCGCACCGGATACACCGGCGAGGACGGATTCGAGGTCTTCCTGCGCCCGGACGACGCCCCCGAAGCCTGGCGTCTCCTGACCGGAGCGGGCGCCACCCCGATCGGTCTCGGCGCGCGCGACACTCTGAGGCTGGAAGCCGGTATGTGCCTCTACGGAAACGAACTCGACGCCGAGACCACGCCGCTCGAAGCGGGCATCTCCTTCGCGGTTCACCTGGATAAAGAGGAAGAGTTCATCGGTCAAGAGGCGCTGCGCGAAGAGAAAGAAAAGGGTCTCCGCAAAAAATTAGTCGGCTTCGAGGTCGAGGGGCGCGGCATCGCCCGGCACGAATACCCGGTGGTTTCGGACGGGGAGCCGGTCGGCGTCGTCACGAGCGGGACCATGTCCCCGACGTTGAACAAGGCGATCGGGCTTGCGCTGGTCGAGCCTGGGGTAGAAGATGGTTTCGAGGTGATGATACGGGATCGGCCCGTCGCGGCCCGCGCCGTGAAGCCGCCGTTCTACAAACGCGAGAGATAGGAGAGAAGCCATGAGCGTACCGGAGGATCTCAAATACACGAAGTCGCACGAGTGGGTCCGCATAGAGGACGGGGTCGCAACCCTCGGCATCACGGATCACGCCCAGGATGAGTTGGGTGACGTGGTTTTCGTCGATTTGCCGGAGCAGGGAACCACCTTCGAGGTGGGCGACTCGTTCGGGACCGTCGAGTCGGTCAAGGCTGTCTCGGACCTCTACACGCCCGTCGGCGGCGAGGTTACGGAGGTCAACAGCGCCCTGGAAGACGCCCCTGAGAAGATCAACGAAGACCCCTACGGGGACGGTTGGATCGTCAAGCTCAACTCCTCTGGTGAGGGAGACTTACTCTCCGCCGCCGACTACGAGAAGCTGCTCGAAGAAGAGGGTTAGACTCACCTCTTCGTTAGGCAGGTTTCTCCACCCATTCGGGCTCCGGGGTGATCTCCGGCTCCGGCTGAGCTCCGGGGCCGTCGAGTTCCATAGAGCTCACGGTCATCAGCGCACGGACTTTCATGTCGTGGTCGCAGACCGCCTGGCACGAGAGGCGTACCTGACCGAGTAGGTCCCGGCTCTGGAGCACCTCCAACTCGGCGCGCGTCATCTGATGCGGCTCGCCCTCCACGTACTCTATGCGGCAGGTCGTACACTTGGCGTTCGCCCCGCAACGGTGCAGGATGTCCACCCCGGCATCGTCCTGTATCGCAAGAACCAGCCGCTTGCCCTCCTCGACATCGAACTCCCCGACACCCTCGACCTCCAGCTTCGGCACGCGATGCTCCTCTCCGTGGAACTATTTCGATGAAACGTATTTATAGTAGTTCCAACGGCATTTATAAAGGCCTATTGCCTTGAGGATGATTTCTAGCAGTCAATTAGACTCTTCTTCCGTGTCGGTATACGCGAGCAAATTTGGAGCAGCTGCGCCGAGACTGTTTAGAGAACTATTGATCGCAACGCACAAAACATAGAGTCCTGAAGCCCCTGTTGCCTCCATATCGAAACCGCAGAAGCAACCGGATCGAATTACTAAAGCGGCGTCCGGTCTTTCGCACTTAGGAGTATCCCTAAGTCTTTTAGACAATGCAGCGGTAGTCGTATGACCTGCGTAACCTACCACTACGCAGGGTATCGTTTCGGAGGAAACTCGAGCAGAAAACGCAGCGGGTTCTTCGTCTAAAACCATAAGAGGGTTCAGTTGTCTTCGGAGAGCTTTTACTTTCTTGACAGTTTCTCTTACCTGTCCCCATTGGCTTATTAGGTCAGATTTCACTTCAATCGCCATCGCTACTGATTCAGCCAGAAGCAAGCGTTCGTCAGTTGAAGGTAGAGGAAAACTAGGAACGAAAGGATATTCAACAACGATATCTACCTGGCCTGAGATGCCACCTTGCGCATCCGTAATGGCACCTGTAGAAAATCGTCGATGAGCAGGAAACACTTTTTGGAGGAACTCTCGCAGAAAAGCTTCTCGCTCAGAACCCGCCGTAGTATTAGGTAGCCCTCGTCCGCCAGAATACTGTGCTGACAGCGTTTGTTGAATTGCATCTAACCTCTTGATGAGATGTTGATTAGCTACTTCTGACAATTACCCGTCCGCCAAGCCTTTCTCGAAAGCGGTCCACGCGAGCGTCGCGCACCGGATGCGGGAGGGGTACTGGATAACTCCTTTTAGGGCCGCGAGTTCGTCATTCTCGGGGAACTCTTCGTCGCCGGTCATCATGTTCTTGAAACCTTGGATCTCCACCTCCGCCTCCTCGCGACTCTTCCCCACTAGCCGTTCGGTCATCATCGAAGCCGAAGCCTGCGAGATGGAGCAGCCCCGCCCGACGAACTTCACATCGGCCACCCTGTCTCCGTCAAAAACAGCGTAGACCGTGACCTCGTCGCCGCAGAGAGGATTGAGGATGTGCTCTTCGACGTCGGCGTCCTCCAGCACGCCCCGGTTGCGGGGGCGATGGGAGTGTTCGAGGAGTATCTCTTTATAAAGCCCTTGCATAGTGCCGGAGATTTTAGCAGCCTCCGTGGAGAAGGTAGCTCCTAATCTCCATCGTATAGGCCGTGCCGACGGTGCCAGGCTTCGAGAGATTCTTCCGGGTACTCCGGGAAGTGCCGCTCGTCCCCGGCTTCCGGGATCTCAGACCACGGCGCCGCGTAGTTCAGCATGAGGCGGA
>JBBPZK010000157.1:0-2648 GCA_038199155.1 Rubrobacterales bacterium
GAGACGCGGCCCGAGCCTCAAGATACGAGTGTAGCCCGAGTTACGGTCGCCAAGGTCCGGAGCGACGTCTTCGAAGAGCCGCCGCACTATCGTCTTGTCCTTGAGTACCTTGACCGCTTGGCGGCGAGAGTGGAGGTCGTCCTTCTTGGCGGTGGTTATAAGCTTATCGACCACGCCCCGGATCTCCTTCGCCTTCGGCCCGGTAGTCTTGATGCGCCCGTGCTGAATCACCTGACCGGCCATCGTGCCGAGCATCAGCTTCCGGTGCTGGGCCTCGCGCCCCAGCTTGCGGCCTCTTTTAGCGTGCCTCATTCCTCACTCTCCAGTGCGTACCCGATCTCCAGGAGCTTCGAGCGGATCTCATCCACGCTCTTCATCCCGAGGTTGCGGATGTTCATTAGCTCGTCCTCGGTCATCGTCGCGAGTTGCCCGATAGTATCGACGCCCTCGCGTTTGAGGCAGTTGTAGGAGCGAACCGTAAGCTCCAACTCCTCGACCGGACGTTCGTCGGTTATGACGGGACGACCCATCCCCCGGCGCGGTTCTATGCCGGCCCCCGAACCCTGATAACCGTCGGTGAACAGACCGAATATGTCGATGAGCTGCGTGGAAGCGTCTTGCAGAGCCTCCCGAGGCTCGACCCGCCCGTCGGTGAACACTTCTATACGAAGCGAGTCAAGATCGGCCCGCGCCCCGGCCCGCGTCTCGGTTACCGAGTAGTTGACCCGCTGAACCGGCGAGAACAACGAGTCCACGGCGATAACCCCTATAGGATCGGCGTCGCTCTTGTTCTGCTCGGCCCGCACGTAGCCCTGGCCCCTCTCGACGGTCAATCGCATGTCGAGATGCGCGCCGGACGAAACGCTCGCGAGGTAAACTTCCGGGTCGACGACCTCTACATCGGCCTTCAACTCTATGTCAGCCGCCGTAACCTCGGCCGGTCCGTCTACGGAGATCTCCAACTCTATCGGCTCGTCCCGCTCCAGCTTGAACTTGAGCCCCTTGATGTTGAGGATGAGGTCTACCACATCCTCCTTGACGCCGTTCACGGTCGAGAACTCGTGCGAAACGCCCTCCACCCGGACTTTCGTCACGGCGGAGCCGGTCAGGCCACTGAGCATCACCCGCCGCAGCGAGTTGCCCAGAGTATGACCCAACCCCCGCGGGAGCGGCTCCGCGACGAAGATCCCCCGTCGCTCATCTTCCTCTTCCACCCTGAAACGGGGCGGTGCCACCTCTAACATCGTCAAACTACCACCTGCTCGATATAAATTCGCTGTTTACCTTCTATTTGCCCCGACGCTGGTTCCAGCCTAGCGGCTGTAGAACTCGATGATGAGCTGCTCCTCCACGGGAGCGTCTATCTCGCTTCGCTCCGGCGAATGAAGCAACCGCCCCGCGAAGTTCTCGTGGTCGGCCTCCAGCCACGGCGGGACGGCCACTACCTGCTCGACCGCCGTCTCTATCGGCTCCAGGTTCCGGCTCTTCTCCCGAACCGTCAGCACGTCACTCGCCCTCATTATCGCCGAGGGGATGTTGTGCTTGCGTCCGTTGAGCAGGAAATGCCCGTGGACGACGAGTTGCCGTGCCTGCGGCCGACTCGTCGCGAACCCCAGCCGGTAGACCACGTTGTCCACCCGAAGCTCCATCAGCCGCAGCAGATTCTCACCACTCACGCCCTGCATCCGGGTCGCCCTGTCGTAAGCCCTGCGGAACTGCTTCTCCGAAACCCCGTAGTACCAGCGGGCTTTCTGCTTTTCGAGGAGCCGCATACCGTACTCCGTCTGCCTCTGGCGGCCCCGGCCGTGTTCACCGGGCGGGTAAGGTTTCTTCTCCAGCGGGTTCTTCCGCATAGAGGAGATCATCACCCCCGCTCTCCTGTCTCGTCTGCCTCTCGGTCCCGTGTAACGACCCACTGCTCCTACTAACCTCCTGAAAATTCTCTAGTTCGGCTCTAGCCCCGACGCCGCTTGGTCGGCCTACAACCGTTGTGCGGCTGGCCCGTAACGTCCCTGATGCCCAGCACCTCTATGCCCATGGACTGGAAGGTTCGGGCGGCCATGTCCCGGCCCGAGCCGTGGCCCTTGACCTCGATGTCCACGCGCCTCACGCCCTGATCCATAGCCTTGTTCGCGCAACTCTCGGCCGTCATCTGGGCCGCGTAAGGCGTGCTCTTGCGGCTCCCCCTGAAACCGAGGGCGCCAGCCGACTCCCAGGCTATGACGTTTCCTTCCTGGTCGGTCACGCTGACGATGGTGTTGTTGAACGAGCTCTTTATGTGGACGACGCCGGTCGGTACGTTCTTGCGGACCCTGCGCCGCGAACGGCTCGCCCCCCGTCGCTGCTGCCTCTGCCTACCCATCTACTTCCTCTTCCTTCCGCCTATGGACGGCTTCGGGCCCTTGCGCTGGCGGGCGTTGGTCTTCGTCCGCTGCCCCCGAACGGGAAGCCCCCGGCGGTGCCGGATGCCCCTGTAAGAGCCGATCTCTATGAGCCGCCGGATGTTCTGGTTCGTCTCGCGCCGCAGGTCTCCCTCGACCTCGACGTTCTGGTCCACGTAGGTCCGGATGGTCCCGACCTCGCCCTCGGCAAGGTCCCGCACCTTCGTGTTCGGGTCAACGCCGGTCTCCCGGCAGATCTTCTTAGCC
>JBBPZK010000158.1:0-3234 GCA_038199155.1 Rubrobacterales bacterium
GCTCCTGAGAGAGAGTAGGTAGAGGGCCGAAGCTCGGGGAGGACTTCCTGAAGATGAAAATTCTCGTAACCGGCGCCGGAGGACAGCTCGGCCGGGAGTTGTCGGAGATACTTCCCGACCGGGGCCACGAAGTGACGGCTTTCTCCCGCGGCGGTCTGGACGTGGCGGACTACGAATCCGTGGCGCGGGCCATGGACCTCGCCTCTCCGGATCTAGTCATAAACGCGGCCGCCTACACGAACGTGGACGGCTGCGAGACGGAGCCGGATCTGGCCTACCGGATCAACACCCTTGGGCCACGCAACCTCGCCCAGCTCTGCGAATGGCGGGGGTGCGAGCTTCTGCACGTCAGCACCAACTACGTCTTCGACGGGGAGAAAGAAGATCCTTATGAGCCTTTCGACCTGCCGAACCCCACTAGCGCCTACGGACGTACCAAGTTGGCTGGGGAGGAGTACGTCAAGCACCTCTGCAACCGCTGGTACGTGGTCCGCTCCGCCGGCGTCTACGGGGAGGGGCACAACTTCGTGCGCACGATGCTCCGCGTCGGCCGGGAGCGGGACACGCTCAAGGTCAAGAACGACGAGTACATCTCGCCTACCTACGCCCGCGACCTGACGAGAGGCATCGTCGAGATAATCGACTCCGGTCTCTACGGGCTCTACCACGTAACCAACTCCAGCTCCTGCTCCTGGTACGAGTTCGCCCGGGAGATCTTCCAACTCGCCGGGGTCGAGGTCGAGGTCCTGCCCGTACCATCGTCGGAGTACCCTCTGCCGGCTCCACGTCCGGCCAACGGCGTTCTATCCGCCCTGGGAAGTCCAGGGTTGCGCCACTGGCGCGAGGCGTTGGCCGACTACCTGGATCGGGAGGGTGCGAGTAGCCCATGAGAGTATGTTAAGAGCGGCGAGAACACTTCTGGAGGTCGGCCGTGAGAACCGGGAGGCCCGCGAGGCGGCCCGAACTGCTCGGACGTTTTTGAAGCGGGTCGCGGAAGGCGTCGGCGCCAGGCCGGGCCGTCACGTCCGGCGACAGTTGGCGCTGAAAGATGCGGAGATCTCCGCCCTCAAGAAAGCGCTTGCGCGGGTGCGGGGCGAGGCGTCGCCTGCAGGAGGGACGCTGGTGTTCTTCGTCGTGGGACAGAAGAAGTCCGGCACCACTTGGCTCATGCGGATGCTCGATGCTCACCCTGAAATACTCTGCAAGGGAGAAGGTCGGTTTTTCGGTACAGGTTGGAAGAGGGAAGCCCTGAAAGAGTCGGGCGTTCAGGAGTTGCCGAGCTCGCTCCACGAGGCGTTGCTCGACTCGGAGTACTTGCGATGCTGGATCCAACGTTCCGTCTGGAGTCGTAACGAAGACCCGGAGGAGCACCTGACCAACATTATGCGAATGGTCTCCGACTACTTTCTCGAAGGAGAACTTCTGAAGACCGGCAAGACGTTGGTCGGGGACAAGTCGCCCCTGCTCGTCCCCGGAACCATAAAAGAGGTTCGGGAGGTCTACCCGGAAGCAAGAGTCATCCACATTATAAGGGACGGCAGGGACGCGGCGGTCTCAGCGATGCACCACACCTGGAACTTCGGCAACGTTCGGGAGAACAGCAAGATGGCGGAGAAGCGTGAAGCCTACCGCCGGAACCCACTGGAGTTGCTCGAAGCGGACCAGAGCATCTTCGCCGGGAACCTGCTCAGGAAAGCTGCCTGGGAGTGGACGACCTTGGTCGGTAGTGTCGTCGAAGACGGGCCGAAGCTGCTCGGGGACAATTACCGTGAGGTGCGCTACGAGGACCTGCTGGAGAGGCCCGGAGAGGAGGTCGGAAAGCTACTAGAGTTCCTCGGTGCCCGCTCGGACGAAAGAGCCGTAGGCCGGTGTATAGGCACGGCCAGCTTCGAGAAGCTCTCGGAGGGAAGGAAACGGGGCCAGGAGGATCCCACCTCGTTCTTCAGGAAAGGAGTGGCGGGCGAGTGGAGGAATGTCTTTACCCGCCGCGACCGGCGCATCTTCAAGGAGGAGTCCGGAGAGTTGCTCGTACGGCTCGGATACGAGAAAGACGATAATTGGTAACAGCAAAATCTTCCAGAACACCATCTTCCTACGACAAATATTTTTTGTGAGCGGGGCTAAAGTTCCCCCAACCTCCGTCCGATAAACCACTAACCAGTTGCAGCGCTGACCGGGCTGTATAAACTCCGAACCCCTGCCTGATGCGGCCTTAAAGTACGTGAGAAGGATGGAGAATGTCGAGACGAGTATTGCTTCCGGTAATCTCGGCCCTGTTCCTGCTGATAGTGTTCCTTGCCGTCTTGCTCCACCCGAAACCGGCGGAGGCGTCAACCGTGCCTGCCGGGTTCGAAGACAGGCTCGTGGCGGACGCGGGCAGCCCGACCGCGCTCACTTTCACCCCCGACGGCCGAATGCTCATCGCCACCCAACCGGGCCAGTTGCGGGTGTACCAGAACGGGAGGCTCCGCGCTACCCCGGCGCTAAACCTATCCAGCAGGATCTGCTCCAACTCCGAACGCGGGATGCTCGGGGTTACGGTAGACCCGAGCTTCGAGACCAACCACTACATCTACGTCTACTACACCTTCAAGAAGTTCGGCGTTTGCGAACAGAACACCGCCAAAAGCCCGGTCAACCGGGTGGCGCGTTACACTCTCTCGGACGGCAACGTAGCTTCGGGAGAGAAAGTCCTGATAGACAACATCCCCTCGCCCAACGGCAACCACAACGCCGGCGACCTGCACTTCGGTAAGGATAATTACCTGTACGTCAGCGTCGGCGACGGCGGTTGCAGCTTCCTGGACAAGACCCGGTGCCAGAACGACAATAACGCCTCCCGCTACCGGAACGTCCTGCTCGGCAAGGTCCTCCGCATCACCCGCGACGGCGGCATTCCCTCGACCAACCCCTTCCAGGGAACCAACAGCGCCCGCTGCAACGTCAACGGCCGCACCTCCCTCGGCAATGACTGCCGGGAGACCTTCGCCCGCGGCTTCAGAAACCCATTCGGGATGGCTTTCGACCCCAACGCCGCCGGTACGCGCTTCAACGTCAACGACGTCGGAGGCACGACTTGGGAGGAAATAGACCGCGGCAAAGCCGGCGCCGACTACGGCTGGAACGTCCGCGAGGGACACTGCGTCACCGGTTCTTCGACCAACTGCGGCCCGCCACCGGCGGGCATGACCAACCCGATCCACGACTACAACCACAACACCGGTTGCTCCTCCA
>JBBPZK010000159.1:0-6410 GCA_038199155.1 Rubrobacterales bacterium
AACGGGAACTCCGCCTTCTCCCAATACTCGTTGATGATCGGGATGACCTCCCGGTCGGAGAACGCCCGGACCTTGTCCCGTATTTCACGCTCCTCATCCGTCAGCAACTCGTCGATCATGTAGTAATCGGTCCCGAGAGACCTGGTAACGTCGGCGATCAAAAGCCTTCCTCCTTCACTTTGCCGCCGGAAACTCCTGGAGTCCCCACACGGCTCCCTTACTCATCCCGCACTCTAACACGACCGTAAGATCCAAGTCTTTCAGCCCGTTCGATGTCATGTTATCATAGCGGTAGTTATCAAAGTTGACAACATTTTCCGGGAAAGGAGAATCATGCAGCGGGTGGCGACGCGGCGGGAAGCCGGGGAGCTGAGGGAGACAGGTAGCCTTGTCGAGGCTGTTTTCCGAAACGTAGAGTCGAGGGGCCGCAAGCCCGCGCTCTGCTGGAAGGACGGACACGGGTGGACGAGTCTCTCTTACGAAGGTTTCAAGGGAAGGATCGAGGACTTCGCCGCCGGGCTGGCGTCTTTGGGAGTCGAGGCGGGCTCGAGGGTGGCGCTCGTGTCGAAGAACCGGGTCGAGTGGCCGATCTCCGACCTCGCGATTCAGAGCCTCGGGGCTGTGACCGTCCCGATCTACCCAACCCTGGAAGCCGCCCAGATAGAGTACATCCTGAACAACTCAGGAGCTTGCGTTGCCATTGTCGAAGACCAGAGTCTACTGGAGAAAGTCTTGGGTATGCGAGGGGGTACTCCCGCACTGCGGAACATCATCGTAATGGGCGGCGATGCCGGTGGCGCGGAAGAGGTACATCGGTTCGAGGACGTGGAGCGGTCGGGAGAAGAGAACCCGTTGGAGGACTGGGAGGAGCGCTGGAGGTCCATCGGCCGGGAAGATGTGGCGACGGTGGTCCACACCTCGGGGACGACCGGGATGCCCAAGGGCGCGGTGCTGACGCACGGGAACCTCCTCTCGAACCTGGAGGGTACCCTGGAGGCCCTGCCGGTCCGTACCGACGACATATTCCTCTCCTTTTTGCCGCTCTCGCACATCTTCGAGCGCACGTCGAGCCAGTTCCTCGCCCTGACTCTCGGGGCGACGACCTACTACGCAGAGTCCTTTGAGAAGGTGCCGGAGAACCTGCGGGAAGTACGTCCGACGGTCGCCCTGAGCGTGCCGCGGCTCTACGAGAAGGTCTACGATCGTGTTCGGGCGCAGGCGACGGAGGGTTCCGCGCTGCGTCGCAGGCTGTTTGAGGACTCGGTCGGGTCCGGCAGGAGAGCTTACGCTATCGAGAGGGATGGAGGAGAGGTCGGGCCGGTTTTGCGAGCACGGCTTGCGCTCTACGACCGGCTCATCTTCCGGAAGTTGCGGGAGGCTCTCGGTGGGCAGGTGAGGTTCTTCGTCTCGGGCGGGGCGAAGCTCGGGGCGGAGGTCGGGGAGTTCTTCTACGCCGCAGGGATACGGGTGGTGGAAGGGTACGGGCTGACAGAGACTTCGCCCGTTATTACGTGCAACCGGCTCGGGAGGTTGAGGTTCGGTACTGTTGGGTTGCCTATATCCGGCACGGAGGTCAGGATCTCTCATGACGGGGAGATCCAGGTTAGAGGTCCGGGTGTGATGCGCGGCTACCTTGACGACGAGGAGGCGACCGCTGAGGCGTTCACGGAGGACGGCTGGTACAGGACGGGCGACATCGGGGAGTTCGACGAGGCCGGGTATTTGAGAATCACCGACCGCTCTAAGAACCTGATCGTCCTTTCCACCGGCAAGAACGTCGCCCCCCAGCCGATCGAAACTTCCCTGGTTACCGCTCCGCATATCTCCCAGGCTATCCTGCTCGGTGACGGTCTCAAGTACGTCTCTGCCCTCATCGTCCCGGATTACGACGCCGCCCGTAGAGAACTCGGCACAGCCGCCAAAGACGGAGAATTGTCGGAGGATGAGCGGGTACGGGCGCTGATCCAAAAAGACCTCGATGCCGCGACCGCAGGCTTCGCCTCCTACGAGCGACCGAAAAGGTTCGCGCTGTTGGCGCGGGAGCTTTCGCATGAAAGCGGGGAGTTGACGCCGACCTTGAAGGTTAAGATGCGCGTCGTGCGCAAGCGCTACGGCGGAATTATAGAGAAGCTGTATTCTTGATGGACCTGCGAGCGTCGGACAATACGAGAAATGGGGAGGAATATATCGAGCGCACGGAAGCGACGCCGAAAGAGATTTTCCTTGGCGAGGTCAAGTCGAGGAACGTATTTCCGCTCCTCATCCTCCATATGGTCGTCAAGCGCCCGGAGTACGGCAACAGCATCATCCGGGGAATAAAAGAGATGACCGCAGGCGTGATGAGCGTCTCCCCGAACACGGTCTATCCCTTGCTGCGGCGGCTGGAGGAGAAGGGCTACCTCAGCGCCGAGTGGGAAGATCCGGACACCCGGACCCGCAGGTTTTATACGATCACCCCTCGGGGAAAAGAGAAGTACGGGGAGATAAAGGAGCAGTTCGAGGAGCACCTGCTCCGGATGAGGCAGGCCATCGAAGGCTTGCAAGAAGAATTGTATGGATAATTTGCCGGATATTCTGGAGGTTATATGACGCATCAGATCAGGAAAGTAGCGGTGCTCGGCGCGGGTACGATGGGCGCTGCGATAGCGGCCCACTGCGCCAACGCCGGCCTCGAAGTAGACCTGCTCGACATCGCCCCGCAGGGCGAAGACGACAAGAACAAAGTCGTAAAAGGCGGGTTCGATCGGATGCGGAAGGCCAGGCCGCCCGCGCTCATGAGCCAGGACGTGGCTGACAGGATGCGCATCGGTAACTTCGAGGACGACCTGGAGCGCGTCGCGGAAGCTGATTGGATCCTCGAAGCCATCCTGGAGAAACTCGAACCAAAACGAGACCTGATGGAGCTAGTCGAAGCGCTCGCCAAAGACGACGCCGTCATCTCCTCAAATACCTCCGGCATCCCACTCGGCAGCATCGCCGAAGGCCGCTCCGAAAGCTTCCGGAAGCGCTTCCTTGGGACCCACTTCTTCAACCCGCCGCGCTATTTGAAGCTGCTGGAGATCATACCGACCGAGGACACCGACACGGAAGTCGTCGAGCGTGTCAGGGACTTCGGGGAGCGGGTCCTGGGCAAGGGCGGCGTCATAGCCAAGGATACCCCGAACTTCATCGGCAACCGGCTCGGGAGCTTCTCCGGGATGAACTCGGCCCGCTACGCCTTCGAGAACGGCTACGGGATAGAAGAGATAGACGCCATAACGGGACCCCTGATCGGGCGTCCAAAGACCGCCACCTTCCGCCTGAACGATCAGGTCGGCCTAGACATCGCCCTCGGCGTCGCCGAGAACCTCTACGACCTCGTCCCCGAAGACGAGTCGCGCGAGATGCTCAAACCCCCCGAGAAACTGAAGCAGATGCAGGAGCAAAACCTGCTCGGCATTAAGACCGGCAGCGGCTTCTACAAGCGCGACCGGCGCGACGGCCAGACCGTCTTCGACGTGCTGAACCTCGACACCTTCGAGTACGAGCCCGCCGAAAACCCCGAAATCCCACTCGTGAAAGAGGCCCAAAAGCAGGGAGACCTCGGGGCGCGACTGCGCTACATCATGGAGCAGGCGGAGGACGACCGGCACGCCAAATACCTGCGGGACACTATTCTGCCGGACCTGGCGTACGCCGCGAGGCGCATACCGGAGATCTCCGACACTTTGGAGGACGCGGACCACGCGATGGAGTGGGGTTACGGTCAGCAGGCCGGTCCGTTCAGGATGTGGGATCTGCTCGGCGCGCGCGAGACCGTCGAGCGGATGAAAGGTATGAATCTCGAAGTCGCCGGATGGGTCGATAAGATGCTCGAAGGCGGCAACGAGAGCTTCTACAAGAAAGAAGGGACTCGGGGGCTTCAGTACAGCCCGATCGAAGAAGACTACGTGCCGGTCCGCGAGGACCCGATGTACCTCTCGCTCGACGCTGTGCGCGAAGAGGGGGGAGAGCTCGCGAGCAACGACTCGGCGAGCCTGCTCGACCTCGGCGACGGCATCCTGTGCCTGGAGTTCCACTCCAGGGGCAACTCCATAGACGGCGGCGTGATGGAGATGGGCTATGCGGCTCTCCAGGCGCTGGAGCGGGATGACGTGGTCGGGCTCGTTATCGGCAACGAGGGTCGCAACTTCTGCGTCGGGGCCAACATCGGCGAGATGGTCCAGGCCGCCCAAAACGGTCAGCTCGATGAGATCGGCAAGCGAATAGACGCCCTGCACGATTTGCTCATGAGCTTCCGCTTCGCCCCGAAACCAGTCGTTTCAGCCCCGCGCGGCCAGACTTTGGGCGGAGGGTTGGAGATCTGCCTTCATTCGGATCGGGTGGTCGCGGCTGGAGAGGCCTACATGGGTCTCGTCGAGACCGGCGTCGGCCTCATACCGGCCGGTGGCGGCACCAAAGAGATGGCCCGCCGGCTCATCTCCCCGACGATCCACGCCGCCCCAAACACTCCGCCGCTGCCGTTGTTGCAGAAAGCATTCGAGCAGATAGCGCTCGCGAAGGTCGCCGGCAGCGCTCTCGAAGCGCGGGAAATGAGCTTGCTAAAGGAAGACGACCGGGTAGTGATGAACCCCGACCATCTGCTCTCCGCTGCCAAGCGAGAAGTCCAGGACCTGGCAGACGGCTACAGTCCGCCGGAGCGCGGCAAGAACGTCTACGCTTCCGGTCGCTCGGCGCGGGCGGCGCTTGAGGTTGGGATCAAAACGCTCCAGTGGGGCCGCTACGCCAGCGAATACGATGGCGTAATAGCCGGCCACGTCGCCAGCGTCCTGACCGGCGGCAACCTCTCACTCGCCCAGTGGGTGCCGGAGGAATACCTGCTCGACCTCGAAAAAGAAGCGTTTCTAGACCTGCTCAAGCAGGAGAAGACCCACGAACGGATCGGAGCGATGCTTAAAACCGGAAAACCGTTGAGGAACTGAGTAGCTAGTTAGCCGGTCAGCAGGTCAGTTAGGGAATATAGATGCGGGACTTTAGGGAACTGCGGGTCTGGGAGAAAGGACATGGTCTGGTACTAGACGTTTATGTGGCGACCGCCCGGTTCCCGAGAGAGGAGCTTTATGGTTTGATGAGTCAGGTTCGCAGGTCGGCGGCATCCATACCGGCCAACCTGGCCGAAGGTTGCGGCAGAGGCGGCGACCCGGAGTTGGCGAGGTTCATGCAAATAGTGATGGGCTCCGCGAGCGAGCTAGAATACCATCTACTACTCGCCAGAGACCTGAACTATCTCAGTGACCCGGACTACGGAGAACTTGCAGAGAGGACGAAAGAAGTAAAGCGAACGCTAGCACCGTTCATAAACCGACTAAAGAACAAAAAACTGACAAGCTGAAGTGCTGACCAACTTTCGACCGAAGGGAGAACCATGAAAGAAGCAGTTATCGTTTCGGCGGTGCGGACCGCCGTGGGACGCGCGCCGAGGGGAACGTTGCGGGCGAGCCGCCCGGACGACATGGCCGCCGCCGCCATCAGGGAGGCTATTCAGCGGGCTGAGGGGCTTGAGAAAGAAGAGATAGAGGATGTAATCATCGGGTGCGCTATGCCCGAGGGGACCCAGGGGAACAACGTCGCCCGTCTTAGTTCGTTGCTCGCCGGGATGCCGGATACCGTACCGGCCCAGACGGTGAACAGGTTCTGCTCTTCGGGGTTGCAGACTATAGCTTTGGCGGCCGAGCGGATCATGGTCGGCCACGCCACGGCCATCGTCGCCGGCGGCACCGAGCATATGTCCTCGACCATCGAGATGCCGAACTTCTCGCCGAACCCGAGGCTGTTGGAGATCAACCCGGCCGCCTACATGGGGATGGGCTACACCGCCGAGCAGGTCGCCCGCGAGTTCAAGGTCTCGCGCGAGGACCAGGACGAGTTCGCCCTCCGCAGCCACACCCTGGCCCAGAAAGCCGTCAGCTCCGGGGTCTTTGACGAGGAGATAGTGCCGCTCGACGTTGACTACGAATGGGTCGACGATAGCGGAGAAGTCCACCAGCAGGAGACGACCTTCGAGCGCGACGAGGGGCCACGCGACACCTCGGCGGAGAAGCTCGCCAACCTCAGGCCCGCTTTCCAGAACGGCGGCACCGTTACGGCGGGCAACTCCTCCCAGCGTTCGGATGGGGCGGCGGCGGTCGTCGTTATGGAGCGCGAGGAGGCCGAGAGGCGCGGCCTCACGCCGCTGGCCCGCTTCGTCGGGTTCGCGGTTGGTGGGGTGCGTCCGGAAGTGATGGGAATAGGCCCGACCGTGGCTATTCCGAAGGTCCTGAAGCAGGTCGGGCTCTGTCTGGACGAGATAGACCTGATCGAGTTTAACGAGGCGTTCGCAGCCCAGGAGCTCGCGGTGATCCGGGAAGTCGGCATGGACCTCGTAAAGACGA
>JBBPZK010000160.1:0-9747 GCA_038199155.1 Rubrobacterales bacterium
CACAGGCCACCCGCCGGTCAGCTTCGAAAAGATGTTGCGCGGCGGCCATGCTCCGGATGAGTTACAGTCCGTGGTCGAAATGAAACGACCGCGCCGACTTTTCCCCATCCAACGTCGAAGACAGGTGAGTAGATGAACGACGATACCATCAAAGCCGTGTTCTTCGATCTCGACGACACCCTCTTCGACCATCGTCACGCGAGCCTGGATGCTATCGGCGCTGTTCGCGAAGACAACGAGCTGTTCTCTGACACGCCCTTCGAAGAGTTCGAACGAGAGTATCATCGTCTGCTCGAAGAAACTTTCGAGAGAGTGCTGGCGGGAACACTCACGATAGAGGAGGCCAGAAAAGAGCGGTTTCGTAGGCTCGTTTGCTGGTGTGGTGGGATCTCTACGCCGAATCAAGTAGAGGAGATGACCGCGCTCTATAGGGCTGAGTACCAGAAAGCCCGGTGTCCCGTTCCGGGAGCGATTGCGCTTCTACGGTATCTCCGCCCCAAGGTTGCGATTGGTATCGTCACGAACAATTTCGCCGCCGAGCAACGGGGCAAGATCTCGAGCTGCGGGCTGGAAGATCTCATCGACTTCATGGTCACTTCCGAAGAGGTAGGACGTCCGAAACCGGAACCGGAGATCTTCTTAGAGGCTCTCCGCAAAGCGGAGTGTCGCGCGGGCGAAGCGGTCATGGTGGGAGACAATTGGGGCGCGGATGTGATCGGGGCTCGGGCGGCCGGTATTCGGGCCGTCTGGCTCAACCGGGACGGCCTGCCCAACCCGGGCCCGGATCTAGCCGAGGAGATCTCCTCTTTCGAGCTTCCGGAGGCGGCGCTCCGTTGCATACTTGGTCTTTGATCTTGTAGGTCAAGAATTGCCGGGATTGTCTTTTGGCGCGCGGCGAAGGCTTATGTGAAGCTCCTTTAGCTGATCTTCGGTGACGGGACCTGGGGCGTCCATCATCTCGTCACGGGCGGCCTGAGTCTTCGGGAAAGCCATGACCTCCCGGATGTTCGGCTCGTCGCGGAGGACCATTATGAGTCGGTCTATACCCGGCGCTATGCCGCCGTGGGGCGGGGCTCCGTAACGGAAGGCCTGGAGGATCGCGCCGAAGCGCCGCTCCGCCTCTTCGGGGGAGATGCCGATGAGGGAGAAGACTTTCTGCTGTAACTCGGGACGATGTATCCTGATGCTTCCCGACGCCAACTCGGTGCCGTTTGCGACCAGGTCGTAGAGTTGGCCGATGACCTTTAGAGGCTCCGTGTAGAGCAGCGGCAGGTCTTCCTCTCGCGGCATCGTGAACATGTGGTGCATCGGCTCTATGCGTTCTTCGTCTTCGTTCCACTCGAACAACGGGAAGTCCGTCACCCAACAGAGCGCCAGGGTGTCTTTGTCCGCGAGCGCGAGGCTGTCCCGAAAGTGGAGCCGGAGCCGGTTGAGGCTCTCGAAGACGACGGGGTCCTTGTCCGCCACGAAGAACAGGTAGTCGCCCGGCTGTGCGTCGAACTTCTCCCGCAGAGAGTTTTGCTCCTCGGATGAAAAGAACTTTGCTATCGGCCCGGAGAGGCTATCTTCGGTAACCTGGAAGAAGGCGAGGCCGCGGGCACCGGCGTCTTTTGCTATATCCGTGAGGGCGTCGGTCTCGCGCCGGGAGAGGTCTCCGAGGCCGCTAACGCGGATGCCGCGCACCGAGCCGCCGCTCTCGACAGCGCCGCTGAAGACCTTGAAGTCCGAAGCTTGGGCCATCTCTGAGATGTCTTTCAGTTCGAGCCCGAAGCGCAGGTCCGGTTTGTCGGTGCCGAAGCGTTCCATCGACTCGGCGTAGGTGAGGTGGGTGAATGGCTTGCTCTGGAGCTTCTTCTCGGTGAGGCCCTCGACTATCTCGGTGTAGAGACCTTCGATCAGGGACAGGACCTCTTCCTGGGTCGTGTAGCTCATCTCAAGGTCGAGCTGAGTATGCTCGGGTTGGCGGTCTCCGCGTTGGTCCTCGTCGCGCAAGGCGCGGGCTATCTGGAAGTAGCGTTCGAAGCCCGCGACCATCAGGAGTTGCTTGAACTGCTGGGGCGACTGGGGCAGGGCGTAGAACTGGCTCGGATACAGACGGCTCGGCACCAGGTAATCTCGCGCGCCTTCCGGGGTAGAAGCTGTAAGGAGCGGGGTCTCTATTTCGATGAAGTCCCTGGCGGAGAGGTAGTCGCGGATATGCTTGACGACCCGGTGACGGAAGATGATGTTGTCGCGCATGCGTGGACGCCGGAGGTCCAGGTAGCGGTGCTTCAGGCGCAGAAGCTCGTCCACGGGCCGTTCGCGTCCGATCTCGAATGGCGGGGTCTCGGAGGTGCTAAGTACCTGGAGGTCGGTCACCTGTACCTCGATCTCCCCGGTCGGCAGGTCCGGGTTCTCGTTTCCCTCCGGCCGGCGGACCACCTCACCGGCGACCGAGATCGACCACTCCGGCCGTAGCTGCTCGGCGGTGGAGAAGATGTCCTGTTGCTCCGGATCGAAGGTGACCTGGGTGATCCCCCATCTGTCTCTCAAGTCTATGAAGATCAAGCCGCCGTGGTCCCGGCGCCGCCCGACCCAGCCGGCCAGCCTTACTTCTTCTCCGACATTTTCGGCTCTCAACTCACCAGCTTTATGCGTCCGATACGGGTTATCGTGCAAAATGCGACGCTCCTCTCATGCTAATATCAGGTGTACACATGGTAGAACAAACGCCGGACATTTGGCGCTCTCCCGGCTTCTCGCTGTATCCGACAAGCCCACGGAAGGATATATTCCAGGTCATGAAGGGCAAGAGGTTGTTTATATTGCTCCCCCTGACGCTGACCTTGATCTTGCTTTCCGGATGTGGCGTGGCCCAGAAGGCCGCACCAGGCGCCAAGACCGCGTTGGCCCAGGAAGCGAGCCCCGGCGGCACGACTGGTGGAGGCGTGACGGTCGCTTCAGGTGGCTCGGAGACTTTGCGGGAGGAACCTTTCGTCCTGAACCAACAGCAGGATGTTCCGCTGGAGTTCAAGGCGGCCTACGACCGGAAAGCCCCGATAGTAGTCCAGTTCTACAAGAAGGACAACGGCTCCTCTTATCCTGAAGGACTTACCCCGGATCAACTGGTCAACAAGTACGCCGATGGCCTCAAATCGCGTTATCCGGCGGTAGAGTTTTTTACTTACAGCATAGACAGCCCCGGCTCTATCGGAGATAAGAAGAAGCTTGCGAAGGACCAGTATGGGACTCTCGCGGCCCAGCTCGGGGTTGTATATACGCCTTTCGTGGCTACTCTTGCGCCACGGGGAGGAGGTTACGTAGTCGAGAACCTGTTCGAGGGCTACGTTACGGAGCCGGTCCTGGACCAGGCTGTTTTCGACCTCGCCTCCGCCAACAAAGGAGACAATACGAGCAAAGTCGACGTCAACCTGACCCAGGTCAAGCTTACCCCGAGCGGCGGCGGGATCGACTACTTTACCGTCAAGAATCAGAGCAAGAAAACAGTGAACCTCGACGGCTTCAGCTTGCGGGTAGTAGATCAGCAAAGTGGGAACGTTGATGAGAGCTCTCCGGGGGTCCGGATCAACTCAAGCATCGAGGTACGGCCCGGCGAGAGCATCTCGGTCGGCCGTGTCCCGGACGTGACCGGTGCGAACGGTAAGAAGGTCGTCGGTACTTTCGAGGGAGGACAGCAACTGAACCTCTCGCCGGGGGACCAGGTAGCCTTGCTCGATAAGGGCGGCGCCATCGCCGACACTTTCCTCGTCTAACACTCGTCTAAAACCGGCGTCGCAAGTTAAACTCTAGGAGATGATGGAGACTTCTGTATACCTCGACTACGCGGCAACCACACCACTCGATGGGAGGGTGCTGGAAGCCATGCTTCCGTACATGCGAGAGCCGCCAGGCAACGCTTCCTCGTTGCACGCGCCCGGGGTCACGGCACGCGCGGCAGTCGAAGAGGCGCGCGAGTCTGTGGCGGCCCTGATCGGGGCTTCCCCGGAAGAGGTTGTCTTCACGTCCGGCGGTACGGAATCGGACAACCTCGCCGTTCTGGGACTGGCCCACGCGGCCCCGGAAGACAAACGGCACCTGGTTGTCTCGCCGATAGAACACGCAGCCGTCCGGAATGCGGTGCGCTGTTTGGAAAGCTCCGAGTGGGAGGTAACTTCCCTTGGGGTAGACTCTGACGGTATCGTGGACCCGGCGGAGCTTGCCGGAGCCCTGCGCCCGGATACCGCGCTTGCAACCGTTATGTGGGCGAATAACGAGGTCGGGACCGTGGAGCCCATAGAAGAGCTGGCTGCTCTTTGCGCGGAGAGAGGAGTGCCCTTCCACGTGGACGCGGTCCAGGCAGCGGGAAGGATATCGCTGGACATGAGCCGTGTGAGAGCTTCGACGCTCGCCCTTTCTTCGCACAAGCTCTACGGGCCGCAAGGCGTCGGCGCGTTGTACGTGCGGGACGGCGTCCGGGTCGAGCCGGTCGCCTTTGGCGGCGGACAGGAGAGAGGGTTGCGGAGCGGTACCGAGAACGTGGCGGGTATTGTGGGTTTCGGTGCAGCGGCCCGGTTGGCGGACAGGGAGATCAAAGAGCGCGTGAGACACGAGACGGGGTTGCGAAATCGTCTGATCTCCGGGGCAACCTCGCTGCCGGATGTGTACCTCAACGGACATCCTGAACGGAGACTCTCGAACAACGTGCACCTTACAGTGGAGGGCGTGGAGTCGGAGGGTCTCGTGCTGATGTGCGACGCCCTCGGGTACGCAATAGGAAACGGGTCGGCATGTTCTTCGGGGGCGGCCGGACACAAGGCTTCGCCGGTGCTGACGGCGATGGGACGCGGGGAGCGGGAGGCGTTCTCGTCGGTCAGGGTCACGGTCGGCAAGGACACCACGGCCCGAGAGGTAGACGGTTTTCTTGAGGTCTTCTCCGTGGCGGTCACGCGGCTGCGCGAACTGTCACCGCTAAGATCGAGCTAAAAACAGGTATGAGAGAGGTAAGTTAATGGCATACAGGCCGCAGGTGATAGACCATCTCGTAAAGCCCCGCTACGTCGGGGAGATCGAAGTTCCGGACGGCTCCGGCGAATCCGGTGACGCCGCGTGCGGCGATGTCGCCCGTTTCACGGTGAGTGTAAAGGAAAACGTCCTCGAAGACGTGCGCTACAAAGTCTACGGTTGCGCGGCCTGCATCGCCGCCGGTTCGGCGCTGGCGGAGCTGGCCTACGGCAAGAGCCTCGTAGAAGCGGCAGGGATATCGAAGGCGGATGTCGAAGAGGCGCTCGGAGGTTCGTTGCCGGAAGGCAAGGAGCACGCGCTGACGCTCGTCCTCGACGCTCTGCACAAGGCCTTCGAGGACCATTGGAACCGCGGGGCCGAAGCCCTGCTCGACGGAGTTTACGGCAGCGGGGTGACAAACGGCGGCAAGAGTGTGGTCGCGGCGATGAGCGGGGGAGTTGACTCGGCGGTCACCGCGTTGCTGTTGAAAAGAGCCGGATATGACGTAGTCGGTGTGACCTTTCGGTTGCACGACGGGGAGCGCGGGAGCCGCTCTTGTTGCTCGCCGGACACGGTCCTTTTCGCCAGAGACACGGCCCACCGGATGGGCATACCCCACTTCACGCTCGACTTGAAGGAGCTATTCAATCGGCGGGTAATGCGGGACTTCGTAGGTTCGTACCAGGAGGGCCGGACGCCGAACCCTTGCGTGGCGTGCAACGCTCACGTCAAGTTCCATGCGGCGTCTTTCCTGGCGGACCGCCTCGGGTTCGAGAAGATAGCCACCGGCCATTACGCCCGCGTCGTAGAGACGTCCGATGGTTCCACGATGGCCCGTCCCGTGGATGAGAGTAAGGATCAGACCTACGTGCTGTGGCCCATCCCGAAACGGCTGCTGGCAAGGACCATTTTCCCGCTCGGGGAGTACAGGAAGACTGAGATCCGGGAGATCGCCCGAGAGAAAGACCTTGCCGTCGCCTACACTCCCGAGAGCCAGGACATCTGCTTTATCCCCGACGGGAACTACCGCGGCTTCGTCCGTAAAAAGGTCGCGGCCGAGCCGGGCGAGGTCGTTGACGGGCGGGGACGGGTACTTGGACGGCACGCGGGGGTCGTAGACTTTACCGTGGGACAGAGGCGTGGTATCGGGGTGTCTGCCCCGGCTCCGCTCTACGTGACCGAGGTGCGTCCGAAGACGAAACAGGTCGTGGTCGGGAGCAAGCGGGAACTGCAGGTGGATGAGGTGCGGGTCGGTGCCATGAACTGGTTTATGGAGCCTGAGGAGGCCCGCTCCGTGCAGGTCAGGTATAATAGCTCGCCGGTGGCGTGCGAAGTGGAGGACGCCGGGGGCGGCGAGTGGGTTGCACGGTTCGCGGAGCCGGTTGCGGGGGTGGCGCCGGGCCAGTCGGCTGTGTTCTACGACGGGGACCGGGTCGTCGGCGGAGGAGTGGTCGTCCGGAAGGGTTCTTAGCGTCGGGGCGGGGTTGTATAATGCGAGGCGTCGGGTCGTAGCGGGAGTCGTGCTGGAGGTGCGGTAGAGGTTGGACGTTTTCGTGGAGTTGATGAAGGGGCTGCTCTTCCTCGGGATCGCGGTCGCGTTCTTCGTGCTGGCGTGGATGTTCCTAAGACTGGCTGGTATCTTCTCGACGACGGAGAAGACCATAAAGGACGTTTCCGAGGAGGTGATCCCACTGATCGGCAAGACCCACATCACGGTCGACAATATAAACAGCCAGCTCTCCCAGCTAGATGAGGCGGTCGGAGACGTGGCCGGTATCACCGGAGAACTGGATCAGACCACGACCGTTATAACGAAGGGTGTTCGGGGCGGGGTTATACGTCTCTCTTCGGCGACTGCCGGGCTCTCACGTGGGGTCAGCACTTTTTTCGGCGGTAAGGACGAGCCCCCGAAGAAAGAGGAGAGTTAGAGGTTGGAAGGCTGGGGCAAACTTATAACCGGCGCCCTGATCGGGGTCGCAGGTACAGTCTATGCGACGAATGAGGAGTTTCGAAAGCGTCTACCCGGAGCCGCTAGAGACCTTCCGGTTACCGTCCGCGCCCGCTTCACCAACTCTGTGGCCGCCGCCCGCGAAGCCTCAGCGAAACGGCGGGCGGAGATCCTGGAAGATCTAGAGAATCACGGTGGCGCGGAGACCGAACCGCGCGCCGTGACCCCGTATCCGGATCGCCCGGTCTCGCCGCGAGAGATGACTTCGACGGATCCGGCCTTGGGAAGTAAGGATCTTACCGGGACGATGCCTGCGGAGGCTGAGTAACCAACGGTTGTTGAGGAGGACCCGGATGGATGACGCGCAAACCCCGGAGTACACTTACCTGGGGGTCCCGCCCATTCTGCAACTAAGGTCGTGTGCCGGACTCGTCCTCGCCGGCATGGCTATAAGGGCGGAGGTCGGGATGGGAAACCTCGAAGAGGCGGTAGAGCTTCTGGAGAGGGCTCATTCGGGCAACGGACCGACCCGCTACCGTTTTCACGTGGTAGGAGGAAAGGTCGTCGCGGAAGTCGATGAGAGAGATAGCGGCGAAGTTTCCGGTGCTCGGGGTTGGCGTACGGTGGTAGAGTTGGCGTCATGAGCCGGAGTTACAGGAGGCCGAATAAGGCCCGCACCCGCCGTCTTCTCTTCCGATACCACAAGGAAGGCGACCAGCGCGCCCGGGAGTTGGTAATACAGGAGCAACTTCCTCTCGTCGAGTTCCTGGCGCGCAAGTTCGCCGGCAGGGGTGAACCCGTGGACGACCTCGTCCAGGTAGCTTCCGTCGGCCTCATAAAGGCGGTGGACCGCTTCGACGTAGACCGGAACATCGAGTTCTCGACTTACGCCACGCCGAGCATCCTCGGGGAGATAAAGCGCTACTTCCGGGACAAGGGATGGTCGATGCGGGTTCCTCGGGGGCTCCAGGAGTTGAGGCAGTCGGCCAAAGACACTATCCGGAGCGAGACGATCAGGACCGGGCGCTCTCCGAATATCCAGGAACTGGCGAAGACCCTGGACGCCGACGAGGAACGTATCGCCGAGGCCCTCACGCTCGGCCGGGCGTATAATACTTCCAGCCTGGACGCGCCGGTTAGCCAGGAAGATTCGGAGGGCGATACGATCATGGACCTCCAGGCCGACGAGAACTCCCCGATAGAAGGTCTCGAAGACCGCGTTTTACTCCAGTCCGCGATAAGCGGCCTCAAGAACCAGCAGCAGAAAATCCTGCAGCTACGCTTCAACGAAGGAAAGACCCAGACTGAGATCGCCGACCACATTGGCGTCAGCCAGATGCACGTCTCCCGTCTCTTGAGGCGCGCTATCGAAGACCTGAGGCAAGAGTTGGGCGAGCTGGAAAAGCAGCACTAGAAAAAAGTACAATAGTCTTATGCAAAGCCATGAAATACGCCAAAAGTACCTCGATTTCTTCGAGCAGCGGGACCACCGGCTCTATCCGAGTTCGTCTCTGATCCCTCACAACGACCCGACGGTTCTCCTGACTACCGCCGGGATGCAGCAGTTCATTACCTACTTCACCGGCCTGGAGAAGCCTCCTGCACCGAGGGCGACCAGCGTCCAGAAGTGCTTCCGAACGGGACAGGAGGGGCTCGAGCTCGTGGGCGATGCTACCCACCTGACCTTCTTCGAGATGCTCGGTAACTTCTCCTTCGGCGAGTATTTCAAGAAAGAGGCGATCGAGTACGCCTGGCAATTTCTAACCGTTGACCTCGGCCTGGCCCCCGAGCGGCTTTGGATCACGATCTTTGAGGGCGACGAGAACGCCCCCGAGGACCAAGAGGCTAAGGAGCACTGGCTGGGCGTTGGCGTGCCGGAGGAGAGGGTCTTCGGTCTCCCGAAGAGCGAGAATTGGTGGGGTCCGCCTGGAGAGACGGGTCCTTGTGGTCCTTGCTCGGAGATCTACTACGACTATGGCGAAGAACATGGGCTTGGCAACCCCCAAGAGGATCCAAAGTACGCCCCCGGCGGGGACGAGGGCGATGCGCGCTTCGTCGAGATCTGGAACCTCGTCTTCAACCAGTACGAGCAGCGCCGTGACGGCTCCCTGGTTCCGCTCGCCAAAACGGGCATAGACACGGGGATGGGCCTCGAACGCCTGGTGGCCGTTTGCCAGGGCGTCCGCTATGTCTATGACACTGACCTCTACACACCGCTCTTTGAGCGGGCGCGGGAGTACACTGGCGTAAAACTCGGGGAGTCGGAGGCTATGGATCGCGCCCTCCGCGTCGTCGCCGACCACGCGAGAGGAATGGCTTTCCTCATCGCCGACGGCGTTCGCCCCGGAAACCAGCGCCGCGAATACGTACTTAGACGCATAATACGCCGGGCGACACGGGAGGCGTATTCGCGGTTGGGAATGGGTGCTGAGCAAGTCGCGGGGCTCGCTGAGGTCGTGGTGGATTACATGGGAGATTTTTACGAGGAACTGCGGGGTGCGCGGGAGGATATAAAGAGGGTTGTTGCGGGTGAGGCGGTGCGGTTTATCGAGGTCTACGACTCGGGGATGGAGCTCTTGGAGGCGGAGATCGGACGTTTGCAAGGTGGGAACTTGCCCGGTGAGGTCGCGTTCATGCTGCACGACACTTACGGTTTCCCGGTGGAGGTGACGCGTGAGGTCCTGGCGGAGCGGGGGATCTCGCTGGACGAAGCTGGTTTTGAGGAAGCGATGAGCGGACAGCGGGAGCGGGCCCGGGGTGCGATGGAGGTCCACGAGCGTGTCGTGGCTGCTTTTCGTGACCAGGAGGTAAAGAGTCGG
>JBBPZK010000161.1:0-3325 GCA_038199155.1 Rubrobacterales bacterium
CCGTGCCGACCTGATGGTCGTACTGGGTGTAGATGGAGCGCCGAGAACAGAGGTTCGGGTGGGCGAGCATCTTGAGCAGGACCTCATTGTAGTCCTCCGGCTGCGGCAGCTCGTTGAGGTCGAGACTTGGGATCTCGTCCAGGTAAGCGGGGCGCATCACCTCGCGCTCGTAGACGGGGGCGTCGGCGAGGTGTCCGGCGGGTACGGAGCCGACTACTTCGCCGTCGTGGATGACGCGCAACTCTCCGTGGTCCGCGACGCGCCCGACCACTGCCCCGACCAGACCATACCTCTCCGCCATCGCCAGGACCGCCTCGGCCTTATCTGGTTCGACGACGGCGAGCATCCGTTCCTGGGATTCGGAGATCATGACCTCCCACGGCTCCATCCCGCTCTCACGCAACGGGATCCTGTCGGTCTCTATCTCTATGCCGACACCTCCGCTCGCCGCCATCTCGGATGCGGAAGAGGTGATCCCCGCCGCCCCCAAGTCTTGCAACGCCACCAGCATCCCGTCGGCCAGCATCTTCAAACAACACTCGATAACCATCTTCTCGCAAAACGGGTCTCCGACCTGCACGTTGGACCGCTTCGACTCGGATTCCTCGGATAGCTCGTCGGAGGCGAACGTCGCCCCATGAATGCCGTCCCGACCGGTCTTCGAGCCGAGCAGAACGACCAGGTTCCCCTCCCCCGTCGCCCGCGCGCTCATCAGATCCTCAGTCCGTATGAGACCCACACACATCGCGTTCACCAGCGGGTTCCCCGAGTACCGCTCCGCGAACTCGACCTCTCCGCCGACGGTCGGCACCCCGACGGCGTTCCCGTAACCACCGATACCCCGCACCACCTCCCGGAAGAGGTAACGGTTCCGCTCCTCGTCCAGCGGCCCGAACCTCAAGGAGTTCATCAACGCCACCGGCCGCGCGCCCATAGCCAGGATATCCCGGATAATTCCCCCCACACCCGTCGCCGCCCCCTCATAGGGCTCGACCGCCGAAGGATGGTTGTGGCTCTCCATCTTGAACGCCAGCGCCCATCCGTCCCCAACCTCGACGACACCCGCGTTCTCGCCCGGTCCCTGCAAGACCCGAGGCCCCGTATTCGGGAAACGCCGCAACAGCGGCCGGGAGTTCTTGTACCCGCAGTGCTCACTCCACATCACCGAGAAAAGCGAAAGCTCCAGGTAGTTCGGAGCGCGGCCCATAAGCTCCAGGATGCGATCGTACTCGAAGTCCGAGAGCCCGAGAGCACTATAAGTCTCCTGCAAGCTCAAACGCCCGCCCCAACCAGCACCGACTCCAGTATCCTCAACCCCTCCTCCGAACCGAGCGCCGGATCCGAGACACGCTCCGGGTGCGGCATAATGCCCACCACGTTTCGTCCCTCGTTGCAAACACCCGCGATGTCGTTCACGGAGCCGTTCGGATTCTCCAGGTACCGTAGCACCACCCGTCCCTCGTCCTCCAGCGTCGCAAGTGTCGCCTCGTCCGCGAAGTAGTTACCCTCGTTGTGAGCGACTGGGAGCGTCAACTCCTCCCCAACCTCGCACCCGGCGGTCCACGGAGTGCCCGTGTTCTCGATTCTCACCCGTACCCGGTCACAGATGAAACGCATATTAGTGTTGCGTAACAATGCACCGGACAGGAGGTGGGCTTCCGTCAGGACCTGGAAGCCATTGCAAACTCCGAGTACGGGGCCGCCGGAGCGGGCGAAGTCTTCCAGAGGGAACATAACTTTCGCGAAGCGGGCTATGGCGCCGGGACGGAGGTAGTCGCCGTAGGAGAAGCCGCCGGGCACTATGACGGCGTCCACGTTTTTGAGGTCCGGGTCGGCGTGCCAGAGTTCGATGGGGTCCGCGCCCATGCGTTCGACGGCGTGGAGGGCGTCCCGGTCGCAGTTGGATCCGGGGAATACGGTGACACCGATCCTCAATGGACAACCTCCCACTCGTACTCCTCGATGGTCGGGTTGGAGAGCAGACGTTCGCACATCGCGTCAACCTCGTCGGCGCTCTCGACCTCGAGCTCGATCAATCGCCCGATATGCACGGTCTCGATGCCGCTAAAGCCGAGCGCGGGAAGCGCACTCCTGACGGCCTCACCCTGCGGGTCGAGGATTCCGGACTTCGGGCGGACGAGGACGCGGATCTTCAAGCTATAGCGCTCCCTACTCCGTCACCCGGCGGAGCATCTCGGCGTAGGCCTCTTCTACGCCGCCCATGTCGCGACGGAAGCGGTCCTTGTCCAGTTTCTCGCCGGTTTCCTTATCCCAGAAGCGGCAGGTATCCGGGCTGATCTCATCGGCCAGCATCAGCGTACCGCTCCCGTCACGTCCGGCTTCTATCTTGAAGTCGACCAACGTAACACCCCGCTCGTCGAAGAACGGCGCCAGCACCTCGTTCACCTTCAAGCCGAGTTCCTCGCAGAATTCCAAATCCTCGTCCGACACGCCAAGCTCCCGGAAGTGGTACCAGTTGCACAGCGGGTCACCGAGCTCATCGTCCTTGTAGCACAGCTCCACTATAGGAGCCTTTAGCTTCCGGCCTTCCTCGAAACCGAGCATCCTTGAGAGCGAACCCGCGGCAACGTTTCGGACAACGACCTCGACCGGCAGCATGTCGAGCTTCTTGGTCTTTATAGAGGTATCGTCCAACTGCTCGACGAAGTGTGTCGGGACGCCGTTCGTCTCCAGGTAGGTGAAGATCGCCGCGCTCATCGTCGCGTTGGTGCGTCCCTTGCCCTCCCAGGAGCCGCGCTTCTGGGCGTTGTAGGCCGTGGCGTCGTCTTTGTAGCGGTGGACGAGCATATCCTCTTCGTCGGTCGTAAAGATCCTCTTTGCCTTGCCCTCGTAGATCATGCTCTCAGACATTCTCCAACCTCTCTTTCAAGTCTTCTACTCGATCGAAAACAACATCCAAATTCCTCAAAGCGTAAGCCGGGTCGAAGAGCCCCGAAAGGTCTTCCCCGAGCCTGCTCCGCACTTCCTCGTTCTCTTCCAGCAACTCCCGGAAACCTCTCTCGCCCTCCCAGGCCGTCATCGCCGCGCCCTGCACCACCTTATATGCCTCGTCTCGACTCATCCCCGCCTCGACCAGCGCGAGTAGGGCGCGGCCGGAGAAGACGATACCGCCGCCGGAGCTGAGGTTCTCCAGCATCCGGTCTTTATCTACCTGGAGACCACGGAGTATGCGTCCGGTGGTGCGGAGCATGTAGAAGGCGAGGATGGTGGAGTCGGGGAGGACGACACGTTCGGCGGAGGAGTGGGAGATGTCCCGCTCCTGCCAGAGGGCGTTGTCCTCGAAGCCGACGCTGGCGTTGGCGCG
>JBBPZK010000162.1:0-5062 GCA_038199155.1 Rubrobacterales bacterium
CAGTCAACCGGGACGTCGGTAATGGCGCGCTTCGTCATCGAGGCGCCGCTGGAAGCGATAAACGCCCCGATGCTCGCCAGCAGGGCCACGGTGAGCGCGACTCCCGCCACAGCGCCCAGGAGCCGGCCGCGCCTACGGGATAACAGCCCCTTGAACCACAACAAAGACAGCATCAGCCATTAACCTCCAGAATTCCGTGCGACATCTTCCAACGGTCGTTCATGCGTCCGGCGACGGTCATGTCGTGGGTGGCTATCACCAGCGCGGTCTCCGTGCCTTCGAGGGACGCGAGCCACACGTCGAACAGGTGCTCCGCAGTCGGGTGGTCCAACTGTCCCGTCGGCTCGTCGGCGAGGATGAGCCTGGGCCTGTAAGCTAGTGCCCGCGCCACGGCGACCCGCTGAGTTTGCCCCCCGGAGAGCTCTTCGGGCAACTTGTCCGCGATGACGGCGAGGTCTATACGCTCCAGCGCATCCATGGCAGCCCTGCGCGCGTCTTTGGCGCCAGTATGGCCGAGGAGCAGTGGGAGCTCCACGTTCTCGACGACCGTGAGCGGCGCGAGCAAGCTCGGCGTCTGGAAGACGAACGCCACCTTCTCCGGCCTCAGGGTCTCCCGTTTCCCGAGCCCCGGCCACGAGACCTCGCCTGTGGTGGGAGAGTCCAGCCCGCCCATGAGATGAAGCAGAGTTGACTTGCCGCTGCCGGAAGGCCCCACGAGCGCCACGTGCTCGCCGGGCTCGACTCGGCACGTCGCGGAGTCGAGAGCGACCAGGGGCCTCTCGCCCATCCGATAGGTGCGTCCGGCCTCCCGCACGTCCACGAGTACATCAGACATTGACTATCCTCCCGTCCAGCAGGCGTACGACGCGGTCCGCCTTCGCCGCCAACGCCTCGCTGTGCGTCGCGAGGAACGTGCAAGCGCCGCTTTCCCGACGTCGTTCGAAGATGCGCAGTATGTCGGCTTCTGTCTCCTCGTCTACCTCGCCCGTCGGCTCGTCCGCCAGCAGGACTTTGGGATCGGCGGCCAGGGCGGTCACCAGGCCGGCCCGCGCCGCCTCGCCCCCCGATAGCTGAGAAGGGCGGGAGCGACGACGCTCTTCCAGTCCAACGAAGCGGAACAGATCCGTCAGGCGCCGCTCGTCCAGCTTGTGGGCCAGGCGCATCTGGAGGCGGGCGTTCTCCTCGACGGAGAGGTGCTCGAACAGGTTGCCGGATTGAAGCAGGATGCCTATGTTCTCGGCCCGCATCCGGGCGCGGGAGGCTTCCGGACGCCGCGTGAGACGTTCTCCCATCAGTTCCACGTGTCCGCCGTCCGGCTCGTCGAGCCCGGCCAGGCAGGCGAGGAGCGTAGACTTGCCGCTCCCGGAAGGTCCCATGACGGCGACGATCTCACCTTCATCAACGCTCATGCTCACCCCGCGCAGGGCCAGGGTCTCCTCTTCCCCGGCGTGGTAGAAGCGGTAGAGGTCGTAGGCTGTCAGAGCGCTCACGCTACATCCACCTGAAGCTGTTGGAGATACGATGCCACTGGTCCACGTTGTCCGCCCCGAGCGGCGCGTAGAGCCTCAAAATAGCCAGCTTCCCGTTCTTGTAGAAGACGTAGGCGTTGTTCTCCAGACGCACTTGCTTGCCGGTAACGGAGTTCGGGTCCGAGTTCGAAGTGTACTTTATGAGCACCGCCGGACCAGCCGGCAGCTTCACGCCCTGCAGGCCGCCGATCCGGACCGCCCTCTCCGACTTCTTCAAAGCGGGCACCACGCTCTTGCGGACGCTTGTTATGGTCAGAGCCTTGGCGGAGTTGTTGAGCGTAACGCTCATGCCGTCCAGCTTGTTCACGAAGCTCACGTTGCCGTTCTTGGCCGTCCGGGACCATCCCTCCGGTGCCACCAGCTTGTAGTGGCCTTTATTGGAGGTATAGGTAACGAAAGCCTGGGTATCGGGGATGTCGCCGGTTGGATGGGTCTCCTTAGGCGCCGGCTTCTCTCCGCCGGGCTTTTTGGACGCTTGCGAGCCCTGATGCGTCGACCCGGAAGAGCTTTTCTGGGTCGAGGAAGACGCGGCGGAAGGTTTCGACGTCGAGGCTCCAGCGGACGAAGTCCCCGAAGAGACGTTGCCGGTTCCGCACCCGCTGAGAAGTAGTGTTCCCAGAAGCGCCACCACCATCAATAAAGAGCCTGCTGTCCTGGCTTGTTTCATACGCTCTCCTCTCGAAAATCTTCAGGGCAGACTCCAATGTCGCGGATAAACATAAGAGATGTTTAAGAGAGAGAAATCCGTTAAGAATCGTGCTTTTGCGCTTTACGAGACCTTCTCGACCGACTTTTCGCGTGTCAGGCATTCTACTTTAGGTAATGGTACGAGGTGTCGGAGCGTGAGATCTGGTAGTCATGCCGGGATGGTTTGATCCGTCACCGCCGGAAGATGTCAGCCTCGCATAAGAAGGAACGAGAGCGAGCAGAGCCCAGGCGAATATAAAGAAGCTTCATAAGAAGAGGAGAGCTTTGAAGGACTGGCAGAGCACGAAGAAACCCGAAGCCGAGACAGGCCGCCGCCCGAAATGGCAGGCTCGCGGCATCGTCGCGCTCTTACTGGTGGTCCTGCTCTTCCTGGTGGGCTTCTCTTATATCAGGATGCTCACGGCCCCCGGCAACGCGAGCCTCGCGATGCGTAGCGTGGAGTGGGTCAGAAACGAACACGGCGGCTTCCTGGTGGCGACCGCCGAGAACCTTTGGTACACGTACCACCAGCCTCCGAAGGGAGGCCCCCCGCTCCATAAGCTTCCCAAACGCGCGCCTTCCGTAGCCGGGTCCACCACCTCAGCACCTTCTGCTTCGGCGCTTTCTGCTTCGACCCCCTCGAATTCGACTGCTTCGGATCCTTCCAGGAAACACTCTCGTACTCCACGGGGGCTCCCCGCACCGAAGGACATACGACCGCTCATCCGCCCAGCTCTTCCAAAGGAGGGTGTCTGGACTCCGGCCGGACGGTCGGTAAAGGGAAGATCTCCCATTCTCGAAACCACCCTCAGGCCTGACCCTTCCTATCCCACGGTCGTGGCAGGGCTCGCGTGGATAGACACGCCGCTGGTGCGGCTCGTCCTGGTCCCCGGCCTGACGGAGCCGGTACCCAACGCCGGCGCCGGTGAGGTGCAACCCAACCTGAGAAACGGGCTTCTGGCGACTTTCAACAGCGGCTTCAAGAATAAGGACGGTCACGGCGGGTTCGTCGCCAACGGCCGGACCTACGTCTCTCCGAAACCCGGCCTCGGGACCATCGCCGTGTACAAAGGCGGGAAGGTCAAGGTCGGGAGTTGGGGCCATGAGATACGACCTTCGAGCAACATAACCTACCTGAGACAGAACCTACCCCTCATAGTGGACCACGGACGCCCAAACCCCATGACCAATAACTCATACCTGTGGGGAGCCACGGTGGGTAACGCGGTCCACGTGTGGAGGTCCGGAATAGGCATAGACTCCCACGGCGGCCTGATCTATGCGGCCGGCAACGGCGTCACGACCCGCGAGCTGGCGGACCTACTGGTCCAGGCCGGCGCGGTCAGGGGAATGCAGCTCGATATAAACTCCTACTGGGTGAATCTCTTCACCTACGGCGCGCCGGGTGGCGCCGGTCCCTCCAAGCTGCTGCCGGCCATGATCCGCTCAAAATACCGCTACCTCTCACCCGACGAGAGGGACTTCTTCGCCGTCCTGTCGGCTAATACCTAATACCAGGAAGTCGTAAGCTCATTCCTCCTCGTTCAGGTGCGGGCCCCCAGCTAGTAGTAGATCCACGGGCTCGCGTAGCGCTGATACCCGAGCTTCTCCGAAACCCCGAGCGCCTTCATGAGTTGCTCTGAAGTCTCATCGCCCTCTTAGAAACAACTCCTACCATGATCTTTATGGAGCCAGGGCAAACAAGAAACAGAAGCGCCGGAGCTAGAGCAGTCGGACTAGAAAGCGAGTCACTTTGATCGGTGTTGTAAGCGGTTTGGATCATTCGTTGTTCCGCTTGATGAACGAGGTGTGGGTGAGCCCATCGTTAGACTATCTGATGCCGCTGTTGAGCCGGGCGGGCGGTATGGGTGTGGTCTGGCTCTTGCTGCTCGGGGTGATCGCCGCATTCGGGAAGAAGACCGGACGCAGGATCGCGCTTGCGGGGTTGCTCGCCCTCGTCATTGGGTTTGCTTGTTCCAGTCTGATCAAGGACATAACAATGCGCCCAAGACCGTTCCTCGTCTTGCCGGACATTCGGCTACTGGTAGCGGCCCCACACTCCTACGCTTTCCCTTCCGGCCACACCACAAGCTCTTTCGCCGCCACCACCGGCGCGATGTTTGCCGCCAGGAAAACTTTCGGAAGAGTGCCGGTTTGGATCCTTGGAATGCTGGTTCTCGCGGTCGCGATCTCTTACTCGCGCATCTACGTGGGTGTCCACTGGCCGACGGACGTCGCGGCCGGCGTCGCTCTCGGTATATTTAGCGGCTGGTCGGGATGGTTTGGTGCCCGATGGATAATGACCCTCGCCGCACGATCGCCGCAAAGTCCGAGATCTCGCAAAAGGGAACCGGAGAGTATAGGTAAGTACAATATGGCTAGGAAGAAAGAGAGGTGAAACCCGGGACCCGTATACTGCTGGTAGAGGACGATCGCTCGATAGCAGGCTTCGTCGAGCCCGAAATGGAGCACCTCGGTTACCGGGTGCGGTGCGCCTACGATGGGCTTTCGGGCCTCGAGCAGGCCGAGAAATTCGAGCCAGAGTTGGTCTTGCTGGACATCATGCTGCCGAAGCTGGATGGCGTAGGGATGTTAAAGCGTCTGCGACAGACGGGTAGCAAGGTGCCCGTAATAATGCTCACCGCCCGCGATACCACACTGGACAAGGTACACAGCCTCGACCACGGCGCCGATGATTACTTGACCAAACCATTCGACATAGAAGAGCTCTTGGCCCGCGTTCGAGCCCTCCTCCGTCGCTCTGAGGGAGATGAGATCCTCCGTGTGGCGGACCTCGAGGTAAATACTGCGACCCGCGAGGTAAAGCGCGGAGGCCGGGAGATAAA
>JBBPZK010000163.1:0-7884 GCA_038199155.1 Rubrobacterales bacterium
CTTTTCCTTTCTTGCGGTAGTCAGTGCGCATTTACGCTGGACCCGCGAGCGTGGCCTCCTTTTCCATCTCAACCGGTGCTTCTTTGCTGGGAAGCTTTCGTGGCAGGGACTGCCCATAGTACCTCGGGTGAGCAGGCGCACATAAGAGACGCTGCTACGGCAGCGATAGAGTTTTTGAACAATGAGTACTGCCTGATTGATGCAAGTGCTGTTACTGCTGAACAACCATTCTCGTTGATCGGAGCTATCGCTCTATGGAGTGGTTGGACAACAAGCCTTCAAGTCTTGGAAGAATCTGCTCTCGTCATCAAACCAACAGAGCCATACACAGGACCTATAAGCATCGTTCAGTAAACCAGTCGCCGGCGCACTGTTGCGGAGAAGCGGTCTACAAGGAGGACTACTATTATCGTGGCTCCTACCAGGGTGGCGACTTTCGGGTAGTCGAAGAGTTGCATGGAGACCAGGATCTGCTGCCCTATCCCTCCTGCGCCGACGAAGCCGAGTATCGTCGCCGAGCGGATGTTGCACTCCCACTGGTAGAGGGTGAGCGAGGCGAAGGGGTTCATGGCCTGGGGCAACCTCCCGAAGAGGAAAGCTCCGAGGCCGCTTGCGCCGGTCGTCCGGAGGGCTTCCACGGGACGGTTCGGGACGGCTTCGAGTGTCTCACTGTAGAGCTTGCCGAGGACGCCTGCGGAGTGGACGGCGAGGGCGAGCGTGCCAGGGAACGGGCCGAGACCGAGGGCGACGACGAAAACGAGGGCCCAAAGGATATCCGGGACGGATCGGAAGACGTTCAGGATGAAGCGGGCGAGGTGGTAGGGGATCGCTAGCGCGACGCGCTCTCCTCTCGAAGCGCCGACGGTCGAGACGGCCTGGGTGCCTGTCGCGGCGAGGGGAAGGGCTACTATCGCGCCGATTAGCGCGCCGAGGAAGGACATCTGGAAGGTTTCGAGGATGCCGGTGCCGGTGGCGCCGAGCGTGGCGACGGAGAGGTCGGGTGGGAACATCTCCGAGACGAACTTCTCGATGGGGCCTGTGTTCGTGACGAGCTCCACGATGTTGAAGCCGGTGCCGGCCACGCTGTAGCCGGTCAGGCCGAGGAGAATCAGGACGGCCAGGCTCGTCTTCCAGGAGAAGCGTGGGACCGCCCCCCCGACTCTTGGTTGCTTTAGCTCAGTGGGCCGAGACGCCATCGCGGCCCTCCGTCAGTCGTATCATCGGGTCCTCCATGCAATGCCGCACGCTTTGTTGTTCTTCCGGGACGGGTTTCGTCTCGTTGTGGGGATCTACCCGGTAGATCTCCGCCAGCTTACTTTCCGTGAGATGTTCGGGAGGCCCGTCGTAGTGGACGCCGCCCTCCCGGAGGGCGACGACACGTGGAAAGCGGCGGGCGAGATCCACGTCGTGCATGTTGGCGAGGAGTGTGGCTCCCGCGTCGTTGAGGGCGAGAAGCGCTTCCAGGACTTTCTCGGTCGTTACCGGGTCTACGGCGGCGAACGGCTCGTCGGCCAGTATGATCTCCGGCCGCTGCACCAAAAGCCGGGCCACGGCGACCCGCTGCTGTTGACCACCGGAGAGGTCCGCCGTCCGCGTGCCGGCGAAGTCCGAAAGCTCGACCTCCTCCAGCGCACCCCGGATACGCTTCGCGAGGGCCGCGTCCGGGCCGGCGAGGAAGGTACGAAGCGCCCTTCCGCTCTTCATGCCCCCAACCTCACCCAGGGCGACGTTGACTCCGGCTGGAAGCTGCGGAACCAGGTTGTAAGCTTGGTAGATCGTCCCGATCCTGCGCCGCAAGTCTCGGAGTCCCTTTTTCGAGAGCTCGTAGAGGTCCCGGCCTCTAATGGTGACCGTGCCGCCGGAGAGGGCGACGCTCCGGGTCAGGGCGCGGAAGAGGGTGGACTTGCCCGCGCCGGAGGCCCCGATCACGGCCACCCGCTCACCCGGCTCTACGCTCAGGGTGAAGTCGCGAAGCGCCGCAGCGTCGCCGAAGGAGACGCCCACGCCTTCGAGAACGAGTTCGCGGATAGGTTCCATCCTATTATTCTACTTGGCCGTGAGCAGGCCGAGCTTCTTGGCCTGTTGCTCTATGTAGTCGTAGTCGCCGGGCTTGACCTTCGCGTAGCCCTCGGCGTGGAGCAAGTCGAGGAGCTTAGGGTCTTTCATGTTCAAGAAAGCGTCTGTGATCTCCTGCTTCTTCTTACTCGAAAGAGAGTCGCGCACGACCCACGGATAGCCTTCGATAGGGGCCGACTGCTTTATGGTCCTGACCTTGCTCTTGTCTATGGTTCCCTGCTTTTCGAGTTCGTACAGGATGCGGTCTTCGAGGCCGCCGGCGTCTACCTTACCGTTAGCCACCGCCTGCGCCGTGGTGTCGTGGCCGCCAGTGTAGATCTTCTGTCCGAGATCGGTCCGGTAGTCGATGCCGGCCTGCTGCAGCATGATCGAAGGGTACAGAGAGCCCGAGGTAGAGGAGACGCTCCCGAAAGCGAACGTCTTGCCCTTTAGCTCCGAAACGTTCTTTATCTTACTGTCGGACGGCACGATTATGAGAGAGTGATACTTCGTGTTGTGGGTGTACGGGTTGATCTCCGTGACCAGCGGGGTGACTTTTGCCCGCTGCCGGGCCTGAACGTAGGTGAGGCCGCCGAAGTACGCTACATCCAACTTGTCGTTCGCCATCGCCTCAACCACGGCGTTGTAGCTGGTCGGGACCGAGAGATCCACTTTCTCCCCGACCTTCTTGGAGAGGTACTTCGCGAGCGGTTCGTACTCAGCTTGCACCTTCTCCGGGTTCTGGTTCGGGACCAACCCAACGCGGAGCGTCCCGGATTCACCAGAGGCGTTGCCCGAGCTGGATCCACCACCACAACCAGCCAGAACCACGGCGAGCAACGAGATCGAAAAGAGCACAAACAGTTTCCGGATCACAAACATCCCTTTCTAAAACACACGGTCATAAAAATCATCAACTGATAGAGAAAATCATCTCCGAAACAGTATACGACGCAGGCTGGAGGAACGGGCGAGAAAGATTCTCCCAACCGGCCTTCTCGGCGGACATCACTATGATAACGGCATTTGCGAAGCGATAAATTCAGCCTACTATCGGAAGCTCGATGCCCGTTGCGCGTGACTTCAGGAGAAGTTTGATATCTCCCGGAGCAGGACCCTGAGCTTCGGAGCGAGGTCTTCGATCTCATCCGGGTCGCATCTGACGTGGAGGTGAATGTTCAGCGCCGGACCCGCGCCCGGTGTTATCGTGGTCGAGGCTGTCGCAGCCGTCTCGCTCTCCGGCAAGTCTCCGGCAGGCGTGTAGAGGTCCGAGTCTACGTCGAAGGTTGCGTTCAGTTCTCCGGCGTCTTCTTCTAGGAGGCCGGCGGCTTTTAGCATGTCGATGATCGCGTTGGCGCCCGTCATGACTGGCTTGTTCCTGGGCTGACGGGCGACATGGGCGATATAAGCCTGGAGGGCGGGGCGCATCATGCCCTCGCGGAGCTTGACGGCGGACAGGGCGTTTTGCAAGAACTCGTTGGTTGAGATGATCCGACGCCACCCCCGCTGTATCCCCTTCTGTTCCTTGCGGCTCAGAGACAGCGCCAACTCCCGCCCCATCCTGGTGACGAGCTTCTCTCTCTCACCCTGCAGGATCCCGATGGCGGCTAGAAAAGCGTTGTTGCGGCTGAAGCTGGACTGATGAACGGAGTTTAACTTGCTCACATCGCCTGGATTGGATGCCTCGTCGCGTGTCCCATAAGCCACGATGATGTTCGCCAACTCTTCGTAAGATGAGCCCGGAAGCCGGAATTCGCCTTCAGCCATCCAACGCCTCCCCTCCCCGTAACCCGACCGTTCCAACGACGCATCAGACATTATAGCGGGGAGCGAGACGGCCGGCTCGCAAGCGCCGTCTACTCGCTATTTTCCAGGCTTAAACAGCAGCTTTTCGTATTTCGAGTGCGCGTCGAGAAAGGTCTTTTTTATGGCCGGATGGGCTGTATAACCAGTGTAACAAACGTGGTCCGAGGGATGGGGAGATCCGGTGAACATGCACCCAGACGCGCTGTACGAGATGATCCGGAACGAGAGGTCTCGCGATCTGGCAATGGCCGAGCACAGACGCGCCGCCTTGCTCGCCAATCGCGGGCCTTCGTTGCGCGCCAGGGCCGCGCGAACGCTTTTCCGGGTGGCCTTCGCCGTCGAGCCCGAAGCGGTCTGGCGGGCGCTGTGGGAGAGCCTTTCGGTCGGTGGAAACGTCCACAACGAGGCCGGGGTCAGCGGTCGCCGGGCTTTCCGGGACCGGTAACGGTCTCCGTCTCAGACCTGGTCAATAACCGTACAACGTACAGGCGGAGCCAGATTTGTCAGAACGCTTTTGCGAGCTGAAAACAAAATCTACCGGGTAAGAAAACTCGCCCCGAAGGAGGAAGAGGGCCTCAGAGGCAAGCCAAGAGGACGTCCCAAAGGCGTTCAGAGGGCAGATCTATAGAAGATACGCTCCAGCATTGCAGGAGATGTTACTCATCTATCTCAAGGCTATTTAGCGCTTTGAGTTTGTGTAGAAACAGTCGATGGTAGATGGCGGGTTTCCGAGAAGCCACTGGAGCCGGCAACTGGCTGCCAGCTATCCTGCAGCAGTTCGAGAAGGGGTACAGATAGCAGCCGAACCAAAAACAACGATGTTCACAAATCTTAACAATTGGTTGAGCCGCTTGGTTCCGTAGCTCTCTATCTCGGCTACAGGAAAGTAGGAGCAGCACAAGCCACCGTGGGAGGGGCTATCTGCGATGTCACTCGAGTGGAACGCCCTGCACCTCGATCGTGTAGCTGCTAAAGGCTGTCATCAGTATCAGCTCTGGTCCGCGCTAGCAACAACGTCAGCCAGGGGGATAGTGGGGTGGCCGAGCAGTTGCGTCAGGTCCTGGCTGTCGGTCTCGAGGTCGCCGTTGGCAATCGAGGCGTCGAGGGCCGCGACGAATCGCGCGGTTCCTTCGTCGAGGCCGGCCTGCCGCAACTGGGCGGTGTACTCCTCGACCGGCAGGTTACAGTATATCACCGGCCTGGCGGCGGCCTCGCTGATGGCCCTGGCGAGTTCGGGCAGGTCGAAGGCGGGGCCGCCGAGCTCGTGGGTCCGATTCCCGTCCTGGTCCTGCAGGAGTGCGACCGCCGCCGCGGCGGCGTAGTCCTGGCGCGTCGCCGCGGAGATACTGCCGTTGCCGGCGGCGCCGATGATCTCGCCGCGTTCGAGATACTGGCCGATCTGGTCGGTGTAGTTCTCGGTGTACCAGCCGTTGCGCAGCAGGGTGAGCGGCACGCCCGCGTCCCGCAGCGCCTGTTCGGTGTCCTGGTGCTCGCCGGCTAGCGGGTTAGTCGTGTTATCGGCGTTGAGCATGCTCGTGTACAAGATCCGGGATACTCCCGCCGACTTCGCGGCGTCGATGACGTTGGCGTGGTGGAGGACCCGCTGGCCCGGCTCATTGCTGGAGACCAGCAGCACCCGCTCCACCTCGGCCAGTGCCGCGCTCAGGGTGTCGGGGCGAGAGTAGTCCCCCTCGCGCACCTGCACGCCGCGCTCGGCCAGATCGGCGGCCTTGGCCGGGCTCCGCACGATGGCGACGATATCGGACGCGGGAACGCCGCAGGCCAGCAACTCCTGGACCGCGAGGCGCCCGAGCTTGCCCGACGCTCCGGTGACGGCGTATGTGATCATGGGTCGATCTCCTTAGAACGTTCGCTTGATGGTCTCGACGCCTCTCGTGCGGCGCCGCTCTGGCCCTTTGAGCTTCACTCATAGCGCTAGCGGCAGGGCCGGCCGCAGTGAGGTCATGTGTCGCGGGCGGCTCGGTCAGGCTCAAGAGAACGCCGCGGCGTGGTCGGTGGCGAACTGCTCGAAGGTCCGCGCGGGCCTGCCCAGGGCCGTTGGCACGTCCTCGGAAAGCCAGGCCGCGTCGCCCTCGGCGATCAGGCTAACCGCGTGGGCGTTCATCGCGGCGATCGGCTCCGGCACGCCTGCGCTGATCATCTCCTGCTTGTCCTCCTCACGTGTGCGCTCACTGAACACGATGGGCCGGCCGAGCACCTTGGAGAGGACCGCCGCCACGTCAGCGTAGGAGAGCAACTCAGGTCCGGTGAGCAAGTACGTCTTTCCAACGTGCGCGGCGGGTGAAGCGGCGATCTCGGCGGCCACGGCTCCGACATCGCGGGTGTCGATGAAACCGACTTGCCCGGCACCGGCGGAGGAGCCGAAACCGTTTGTCTGTGCGATCGCGGGTGCCAGCATGAGGAAGTTCTGCATGTAGAAGTTGTTGCGCAGGAGGGTGTAGTCCAGCCCGGAGGCGATCAGCCCGGCTTCAATCTCGGCCTGTCCGCGTTGCCGGGCGATCGGCGAGTCCGGCAAGGCCTTGCTGGTGATCTTCACGACGTGCTGGGCGCCCGCTCGGGCGGCACTGTCGATCACGTTCAGCTCTTGGGTCGGGACCGCCGGGCTGACGAGGACCACACTCTCGACGTCCCGCATCGCCGCGTCGATGGTCGCCGGGGCGTCGAGATCGCCTTCGACAATTTCCGCTCCCGCTTGCCTCAGCGCAATCTCCTTCTCCGGGTTGCGGGCCAGCACCCGCACGGGCGCGCCTCGTTGCGCGAGCAGCCGAGCCGCTTCGGACCCGACCTTTCCTGGTGTCGTAATGAGGATCATGTTCCAGCCTTTCTAGAATGGATTGTGGGGGTGACGCACGTCTCGTTGGTCGAGCACGTCATGTGAGCTTGATGATCGTGCGGCCGGCGACGTGGCCGCGTTCGCTCTCCGCATGCGCCGCGTCGGCCTCGTGCCGTCCATAGAGGTTGGTGACGCGAAGCGTGAACTTGCCCGCCTCGAAGAGCCGTGCGGCTTCGGCGAAGGCGGCTGGTCCGTCGCCGGCGCTACTTGAGAACTGGGCACCATACTCGTCGGCGCTGAAGTCGGCGATCGACACGACGCGCGTGGGGTCGCCGGTGAGCTCGATGAGCTCGGGGATAATGCCGGAGCCGGCGATGTCGAGTGCCGCGTCCACACCGTCGGGTGCGAGCGCGCGGACGCGGCCTATGAGGCCGTCCCCGTAGGTCGTCGGAATGGCGCCGAGACCCCGAAGATAGTCTTGGTTATGCTCGCTGGCGGTGCCTATCACCGTTGCGCCGCGCTCGCGCGCGATCTGCACCGCCGCAGAGCCGACGCCGCCCGCCGCGCCGCTGACAAGCACCGTGCCTCCGTCCCCTACGCCGACCAGGTCGAGGATCCGAATGGCCGTCTCGACCGGGATGGGGTAGCCGGCGGCTTCTTCGAAGGACAGTCCCTCGGGTTTGCTGGCCCAGGCGTCGAGGACCGCATGCTCCGCGTAGGTCGACGACCCGGTGCCGAATACCGCATCCCCGATCGTGACGCCCTCGACGCCGTCGCCGACCTCGTCGACGACGCCCGCCGCGTCGTTGCCACTGCCTGCGGGCAGCTCCAGCGGCATCATCTCGCGCATGTGGCCCGCGCGGATCTTCCAGTCGATGGGGTTGACACCGGCCGCGCGAACGGCGATGCGGACCTGGCCCGGCCCGGCGTGGGGCTCCTCGACGTCAACAAGCTTGAGGACGCTCGCGTCGCCGTACTCGGAGAACTGTGCAGCCTTCATGTGATGCTCCTCTCGTAGTAGCGTTTGCTATTTGGATGCGACCGAGGCTCAATCATCGGATCTCGCCATCTTTGTCACTCATCCTGGCGCTCTGGACGCTATGCAAGCCCGATCTGCTGGTTCATGAGCGCTGAGTCCCAGAACACATACTCCTCGACGAGCAGGTCGCCCTCCCATCTCGCCGTGGTGGAGAAGTTGACTTCGAAGGACTTGCCCGTGCCGGGGATCA
>JBBPZK010000164.1:0-4276 GCA_038199155.1 Rubrobacterales bacterium
GGACAACGCCGTGCTCGATATCGCGCGCGAGCGTGGCGCATCCTCTCTCTTCCAGGAGAGCCGGGGCCTCAACCTCGCTCTGGAGGAGGCCAGGATATGGACGATCCGTCAGGGAGCCTCTACACTCCTCGTCTTACCGGCGGACCTCCCGCTCCTCACGGCGCCGGATATCCTGGCGCTCCTGGAAGAAAGTAAGCCTGGCGTGGAGATTTCCCCGGATAAGGTCCGTACCGGCACGAACGCTCTACTCCTTCAACCGCCGGACGCCCTGCCGTTCGCGTTTGGACCCGGCAGTTTCGAGACTCACTGCCGTCTTGCGCGCGAGCGTGGACTGGAAGTGAACGTCCGCGACCTACCGAACCTCGCCTTCGACCTGGATACCGCCGAAGACCTGGAGCGTGTCGAGAGCCTGGGAGGTCGGCGGCTGTGAAGGGTATAGAGATCCTGCCGGTTGAAGGTATTCCGGAAATAAAGCCGGGCGTAGACCTGACGGCTGTCCTCTCCGCTGTGCTGGACGGGAGCTTGCGAGAAGGCGACGTGCTCGTCGTTACGCACAAGATCGTGAGCAAGGCTGAGGGAAGGCTCGTGGACCTCCACGAGGTTGAGCCGTCCGCGCTCGCGAAGAGCTTCGGCGCAGAACACGGCAAGGACCCGCGCCAGATCGAGGTGGTCTTGCGTGAGAGCCGGCGTATCGTTCGGATGGACCGGGGCCTCATCATCTCCGAGACGCACCACGGCTTTGTTTGCGCCAACGCGGGCGTAGACGCTTCTAATATTCCCGGCGACGATATAGTTTGCCTCCTGCCAGTTGACCCCGACGCCTCCGCCGCGAGGCTCCGAGAAGCGCTCGCAGACCGCTTCGGGTTGGAGGTCGCGGTCGTCATAACAGACTCTTTCGGCCGGGCGTGGCGCTACGGCATCACCGACGTGGCGATAGGAGTAGCCGGAATGGACCCGCTCTCGGACTATCGGGGCCGGAACGACCCACACGGCTACCCGCTGGAGGCGAGCGTCCTGGCGACCGCTGACGAGTTGGCCGCCGCCGCCGAACTCGTCATGGAAAAGACCGACGGTGTGCCTGTAGCGATAGTCAGGAACTACCCGTACAGGAGAGGTGACGGGAGCGGGCAAACCCTGATCATGCCGCCGGAAAGAGACCTCTTCCGGTAGCCGTCGAAACGGGTTTCAGATAAACCCGACAAAAATTATCGGGATTTTGTGTTGACGATCGGGGTGATGTCGTCTAGCATCCCCTTCATGGACTTATATGCTAGGTTTGTTGTTTCCATGAGGTCCGGTTCCGCGACGCCTTCCGCGCGCGCCCGATGTAGTCCTCGGCTCTGCGTCTGAAGTTCATTCCGTCATTCGAGAACGTCTAGTATTTCCCAGGGAGAATTATTGTGTCTGAAGCTATGAGGGTGGAGCAGGAACAACAAGTCTTGAGCCGCGAGGAGATCTCGCAGGCGTCCGAGCGTCTGGAGGGGGCCGGCCCCCAGCAGATATTGAAGTGGGCGGTCGAGACTTACGGGAGCGGGTTGGCGCTCTCGGCGTCGTTCGGCGGGGGAGAAGGTATGGCGCTCCTGGATATGCTCTCCAAGATCACGGACGAGGTAACGATCCTAACCATAGATACGGGTTTTATCTTCAAGGAGACGGCCGACTTCCGCGACGAAGTCATGCGACGCTACAAGCTGCCGATGGAGGTCTTGAGGCCGGCGCTTACCGTGGATGAGCAGGTAGAGCGTTACGGCGAGCAGATGCGCACCGGCTCGCCGGACCTGTGCTGCCAGGTCCGCAAGATCGAACCCTTGCAGAGGGCCTTGTCCCGCTACGACGCGTGGATGACTGGCATCCGCCGGGTCCAGACTCCACAGAGGGCCGACACCAAAGTCGTTTTCTGGGAAGAGCGGTACGAGGCCGCGAAGATAGCGCCGCTCGCCCGCTGGACGGACGAGCAGGTGTGGGGCTACATCAAAGAGCACGACGTTCCCGTGAACCCGTTGCTCCATCAAGGATACAAGAGCATCGGTTGCGAGCCTCAGACCCGTCCGGTTCACGACGACGAGGACCCGAGGGCCGGTCGTTGGGCGGGGTCGGACAAGACCGAGTGCGGGATCCATTTCATAAACGGGCAGGTGGGGCGTGCGAACTCTTAGAGAGGGACAGCGGCTCAACCGTGTAGAGAAGATCAAGCAAGAGCGCCACCCGCTGGAGATCCGCCAGGCGATCATAGATACCTACTCTAAAGACCTCGGAACGATGGCCGAGGTCCCCGGAGAGACCGAACGCCTGAAGTGGGTCGGAGTGTATCCGCAGAAGCAGGGCGGCGACGCTTTTATGATGCGGATAAAAGTGCCGGGCGGCGTGCTGACTGCCGAGCAGACGAAGGTCATCGGGCGTATCGCCGTTGACTTCGCAAACGGGCCGTATCCGAATCCGCACTTCGGGAATAACTTCCTGGACATCACCACGCGCCAGGACGTGCAGCTTCATTGGATTCACATGAAGGATATCCCGGAGATATGGGACAGACTGGAAACGGCCGGCATGACGACCGTGCAGGCGTGTGGAGACTCGGCCCGCAACGTCCTCTGCTGCCCGGTATCCGGCCTCGACGCGGATGAGGTCGCCGACGCCTATCCGTTGGCGCAGGAGATATCGGACTACTTCACCGGCAACCGCGAGTACGCGAACCTGCCGCGCAAGTTCAAGATCAGCGTGACCGGCTGCCTGGAAGACTGCGCCCAGGCGGAGATCAACGACATCGGAATGCTCCCCGCCCGCCTGGAAGACGGCACGGTCGGTTTCAACGTGCGGGTCGGGGGCGGCCTCTCGGACGGACCTCGGATGGCTTCGGATATAGACGTTTTCGTCACCCCGGAGCAGGCCGTGGAGCTTACGCGCGGCATCGCCCAGGTCTTCGGAGAACTCGGCAACCGCGAGAACCGTTGGCTGGCGAGGATGCGCTATCTGGTGCAGGAACTTGGTCCGGAGCAGTTCCGGGAGGAGCTGGAGAAGCGGGTCGACTTCGATCTCTCACCTGCCGGGGAGAGCCTGACCCGTCACTACCGGGGAGATCACGTCGGCGTCCACGAGCAGAAGCAGGAGGGCCTCTACTACGTCGGCCTGAATATACCCGTGGGCAGGATGAGCGGGGAGCAGTTCGAGGAGGCCGGGAGGCTCGCCGAAGAATACGGCGAAGACCTGCGGCTCGCCACGGACCAGAACCTCATCATCACCGGCGTGCCGGAAGAGAAGCTCGAAGGATTGCTCGCGGAGTCCCTGCTGGAAAGGTTCTCCCCGGAGCCCGGCGCATTCGAGCGCGGGGTGGTTGCCTGCACCGGGAGCGAGTTCTGCCGGTTCGGGATCGTGGAGACGAAGGTGCGGGCCGTGGAGTGGGCGCAAGAGATGGACCGGAGGGTTGGCGACATCGGCCAGGACGCCATCAGGATGCACTTCTCCGGCTGCTCGGCCTCGTGCGCCCAGCCCCAGATTGGGGACATAGGTTTCCGGGGTGAGACGGCCAAGAGCGCGGATGGGATAGTCGAGGGCGTTGATATCGGCCTCGGCGGCTCTCTCGGCAAGGACGCCGCTTTCATAGACTGGGTCGAGGGCGCGAAGCCCGTCGACGAGGTCCCCGATTCGCTCGAGAACGTGTTCCTGAAGTTCAAGGAAGACCATAGGGACGGCGAGCGGTTCCACGAGTGGGCGCGCAGGAAGCAGAACAAGGAATTGTGTTCCATGATCCGGGAAAAGGAAGTTCGCTAGTGGCGGGATTCGATATCCGGGAGATGATGAACGATATCGACGAGGCTCCCGGCAAGGTCTGGTTCTGGGATCTTGAGAAGGCCGTCATAGACGCCGACCGTTGCGTGCAGTGCGGCGTGTGCGTGGCAGCCTGCCCGACCGACTCTATAGGTATCGGGGACGACGACCTGCCGGAGTTGGTCAAGATGTGCACCGGCTGCTCGCTGTGCTGGGACTTCTGCCCGAGGGGCGGCCTGCGCCACGAGGCGACGTGGAAGCTCGGTGACGAAGAGGACGAGGCCGGGTTTATGATCTCCGCTTCGGACAAGGGCATCGAGGGGATCGGTCGCGTTCAGGAGAGTTATACGGCGCGGGTGGACCCGATGATCGAAGGCGCCCAGGACGGCGGGGTGGTGAGCGCGCTGCTCATCTCTCTGATGGAGGCCGGCGAGATAGACGGCGCCTTGCTCACCCGCGAGAGCGCGACGGAGCGGTGGAAGGGCGAGGCTTTCCTGGCCCGAACGCCGGA